>NJDP01000057.1 GCA_002254665.1 Desulfurococcales archaeon ex4484_58
GAATATACCAATACCTTGATCAGATGGCCCGCTTCAGAAACCGGTTGGTCCATATCTACTGGGACGTTAGTGATAACGAAATTTACCGCATAATGGGAAGCTACCCTGCATCTGCCATCCGTGTAAATGAAGGAGAGAAGAACATTTACATAAACGACTGCAAAACAGGGTTTTTCTCGAGAAATTCGCGTGTATCAACTATATATGGTCTAGGAGCTTCTCCTTTAACTAATTGTTTAATGAATTCACGATAAATAGTTAAGCTGTGATCGGGTGGTGGAGGTAGTGGTGGCAAATTCTTATCTCGAGCCAAACGATCAGCTCCTCCACTAACAACTAGTATATGTGGTGTTTCCTCTGCAACAATCCTAGCTAATAATATAGCGTTACGAGTAGCTTTAACATCACCAACAGCACCTAACAATCCATTAGAAGCCATTATACCAGCATCTAATCCACGTTCACCAAAGAGATCTAATGCACTACCCCAACCAGCATTTAAATAACCAGAATCCTCCATACACCTAATAGCTTCAACTACAGCCTCTAATGCATTGTTTTTCTCAACTAAGACTCTCCAAGCTCTGGATGTACAGTTTTTAACAGTCTCAACTGCTTTCTCTCTCCTCTTTAAATACCTCCAAGTACCAGCTCCTCCGTGTAATATGAGAGCTTTAGCCATCAATTGATCACCTAACCTATTATGTGGCGTAACCAATGTATTAATTTAATAAAGAAGTCTAAGAATAAATACTTAATACGTATGTGATACGTGGAGTTGACAAGTATTTTGCATAGTAGATCAAGCTTAGACATCTTAATCAGGGATATGAGGTTTAATAGTGAACCTAAAACTCCCTATCTACTTCCCGGTATCTTCCTAGCTATTTCAATGCCCACATATGCTTCATTAATATATATTGCACTATATCATGGTTTAGAAGAAGCGGTTAATTCATGGTATCGTAATTTTGTTTTATTGTATCTAGCATACGTATTGACTTCATCATATATCATATACCGATACAATAAGGTTGTCAAACAACATTTGTTCGATAGTGGAATAATAACATATTATTGGATGAGACAGAGGAATGATGTATCAGCTATAAAGTCATTATATAGAAGTAGTTTTGTTAAAAGAGACTTACCTTCACCAACAACTAGTTTGATCTTAGTATTGGTCACGTTTGGGTTAGCGTATCCGATACTATTATATATTTTGGAGAAGAATCTCCGTATACACGCTAGTAGTGAAGAAAAATTATTGCTTAGAAAAACAGTTACTAGGAGAATAGAGGTTGGACAGGCATTACTAGATATTGCAGCAACTATATTAACTATAGGTATATATATGATCTATTGGGGGTATCGCGTAGTTAATACGTATAATAAACATTTAAGAATAATACATAAAGATCACCCGGAACCACCACAGGAAATGTTAGAGTATAGGCCTGAGATCTTCCCCGATAAAATATTACTTGGTATAGGATTAGCTCTCCTTGGAGCAGGTATTTACGGATTACTTGGATTATTTGGTTTACCAGCATATCTACCAACAACTATAGGGTATGGATCATTGATCGCTAGCCTATCTTATAGTTTTAGTCGAGACTCTATATCTTATCATCTTGGTAAAACATATACGTTGATCTACTTTGTTTTTCTAGTATCTACTATTATGGGATTTATTGGTGCTCCTTCATACGATGATCTATTTAAGACTGTAAATGAGCAGGTAGGCGAGTTGGTTACAAATGATTCGCTAGTATTGACTAGTAGAATATTCACCAATAATTTAGCAATATCCCTTGTATCTATGTCTCCAATTTATGGTGCTATTTATTTAGGTGTTGGTATGATCAATGCCGCACTAGTATATGGATATGCGCTTGTAACCGAGATTCCACGTGGAAATACCGGTTTACTGCTGTTACCAGTATTACCACATACAATATTAGAACTATTTGGTTATGCAGTATTCATAACAATATCTACGAGACTGCATAGGATCAGAGACGATAAATCAATAATCTACCTAATACTACTCGGTGTATTCGTATTAATGGTTGCAGCATATATTGAAGCATTGACGATACTACTCGGTAGACCGGAGTAGAAATACCTAGATAATACATTTATCTATTCGATACCTAGATCTCCTCTTAAACTCGCTCCTCATATATGGATAGTCTCTCCTATAATGAACACCACGTGATTCTCTACGAGTATATGCACAACTAATTATTGCTTTAACTAATATATTTAATTGTCTAGGAATATTAAGTGAATCTATCTCTTCTAAGAGTTTCTTTAATGAAGAAGCATCTCTAATAATACCAGCTAAACCCCACATCAAATCTCTTAATCTACCAAGATCACCGATACTATAGTCTGGTTCATAGAATGTTCTATAACTACTTGTTTTCTCGAGTCTTGGTTTATCTCTATGAATAGTTTTAGCAGTTTCTAAACCACTAACAATACATTCAAGCCCAGAATTACCAGCTAATCTATTAGCACCATGAAGACCAGAACCAGTTGCTTCTCCAACCACATATAAATTCTTAAACTCAGACCTATAATATAGATCAACACTTATTCCACCAATAGAGTAGTGAGCAGCTGGTGTTATAGGAACTGGTTTATTCAAAGGATCAATCCCCTCTTTACGTAGAGCCTCATATACCCTGGGGAACCTCTCCGGTAAATCCTTTATTACTGTTAGATCCAAGTAGACCTTTACACCCTCAAGTAGTTTCTCGTAGATCTTACGTGAAACAATATCTCTGGGCGCTAATTCATCAACAAATCTCTCATTATTCTCATCTATAATCCTAGCTCCTCTCCCACGCAATGCCTCGGTTAACAATAGTGTTTCTTTCTCAGATACATAGGTTGTTGGGTGAAACTGTATGAATTCTGGATCATATATTGTTCCGCCATGCAATATATAGTCTCCGATCAGCCATCCAAGAGTATTAGGTGATCCGGTAAAGTATTTATAGAGAGCAGTATATCCACCAGTAGCAATTACTACTACATCATAGAAATACTCGTTTCCACTATGATCAATAAATCCTAGACAAACCCTATCACTCGTTATAAGCGAAGCTATTTCTTTCTCAACAAACATGATCCCCTCTTCACGGGCAACACTATAGAGTTTCTCCATCAAATAAATCCCAGTAGCTCCTTTCACAGAATAAGTTCTTGCAACACTATGACCAGCTTCAAGCTCTATAGATTCAAAACTAAAACCTAGTTTAGATAAGAAATCATAGGCTTCACTAGCTTTTGATAAAGTAAACCATACACGTTCTACATCATTTAAAAACCTACCAACACTTAATGTATCATATACATGTAACTCTAAACTATCATTTGGAGATAAAGCCATAGCAATACCTGCTTGGATCCGATAACTACTAGAACCACTATATCCGCCAATATGGTATACGTGAACCTCGTATCCATACCTAGCTAGTGAAATAGCAGTTGTTAAACCAGCTAATCCACCACCGATAACGGCTATCTTCATCTCCTATAAACCTCGATGATCTCTAAGCTTAAATCGATCTTTACTGGTTGAAAAGTTATAATACTAGTACTTATAACATCTACATCTAACGAAGCATACTCTCTTATATTATCCAAAGTAACGCCACCACTAATCTCTAGTAAAACTTTATCTCTCAAACCAAGACGTTTTAATTCCTCAACAACTCTCCTAGCTTCCTTGAAACTCATATTATCAAGCATAACTACATCAACACCAGCTTTAGCAGCCTCAATTGCATCCTCGAGACTCTCGACTTCAACCTCAATACGATGAATAAAGCTTTTCCTCTTAGCTTTCTCAACAGCTTCTCTAACACTACCAATGATCTTTAAATGATTATCCTTGATCAAGACAGCATCACTTAAACTAAAACGATGAGTATCACCACCACCTATACGAACAGCTTTTTTGACTAGATAGCGTAGGCCCGGTAATACTTTACGTGTAGCGGCTACACGTATACGTGGATTGATTTTCTCAACTTCTCTAACAAACAAGTATGTAGTTGTAGCTACACCGAATAGATACATTAATAGATTCAATAATGTACGTTCAATCAATAATATCTTCTTAGCTGAACCCTTAATCTCTAAGACACGATCACCGGGTTTAACAAACACTCCACTAGGCTTGTAGTCTAGGACATTTAACCCTATCTCTTCGAGAACCCCTACTAGATCCTCTATACAAGCAACTAATGCCTCAGACCTACTATAAACTACAGCATAGACTTCAACGTCTCTATCAAGTAATAACTCGGTTGTTAAATCACCATGGGGAGCATCTTCTCTTAACCAATTAATAAAATCTAAGTAAAGAGTGTTCTTCATAATTGATCACTTGATCAACTCAATTGATCTCTCCAAGATCTCCCTAACTTTGAGAGCTCTACTACGTTCAATCCTAACTCTAGGCTCTAATTTATCAAGAGAATCCCTGATCTTCTTCAGCGTGATCTTCTTCATATCTATACAGATAGCTTTAGGGTTAACCGGATATATACGTTTATCTGGATAAAGTTTCCTAGCTCTATAAGTCAATCCCTCCTCCGTACCCAATAGGTAAGCCTCAGCTTTAATTTCACCAATAGCTCTAAGCATCTGACTAGTACTACCTATAAAATCTGCTTTTAAACGAGCATTACGAGGAGCTTCTGGGTGGATCAAAACCTTAGCGTTAGGATAACGATTAATAGCTCTACCAACATAGTATTCATCAATCAAATACTCATGAACCGGACAATGACCATATCTAGGTAGAGGAATAACTTCTATTCCGGTTAAACCAGCAACATGATCAGCTAAGTTCTTATCCGGGCCAAACAATACACGATCAACTCCTAGTTTAGAGATCAACTTATATGCAGAAGCACTAGTAACAATATAATCAGCATACTCCTTAGAAGCTAGGTAGGAATTAACATATAATACTACTGGACAACCCCTACAATTCTCACGAGCATCCCTGATCATCTGTGGAGTTAAGAATTCGGCTAATGGACAACCAGCTGTTGGTTCAGGGTGTAAAATGATTTTATCTGGATTAAGGACAGCAACCATTTCAGCCATAAAAGAAACACCAGCAACAACGATCACGTCAGAATCTATCTCCAGTGCTCTCTTAGCCATCTCTAAACTATCGCCTACATAATCAGCTATATTCTGTATCTCGGGTTCCTGATAATTATGTGCAAGAATATATGCTCTCTTCTTCTCACGTAAAACATTAATTTCCTCGATTAACTCATTAATCCGTACACTCACTCATACACACCAATTGAATAAATAATATTGTTATAGCAGTATTAAACCTAGCTTAACCTCTAAAGAGCACTATAGATGTTGCTATAGATTCTTATCTTTAATTTAGGTATTGAAGAGTAATTGTATATTTGGATTAGCAAAATATTACACATAGGATATTATTATACTTTAGAGCGTTATACTTTAGGGTATAATTATGTTATTCGTTAATAGAGAATATGAACTACGTGTCTTGGAAGAAGCTCTCAGTAGTTCTAAGAGTGAGTTAGTATTAACTTATGGTAGAAGACGTATTGGTAAAACTGTTCTCTTGAAATATTTTCGAAGAAAACATGGTGGTTATATCTAGTGATCAACTATAATGAACGTGAATTATTACTTAGAGATCTATCGCGTCAACTTAATATTAAGTATGGTTTTAAAGTTGGTATTTTCGAATCTTTTATCGATCTCTATAGTTATGTGGTAGAGAATGCTGTAAAGATCTCTAGTAGAAAACCAGTTATAATAACTTGATGAAGCCCAGAGATTAGCTGGATCCGGTGGGTGATCTGAGCTACAGTATTTATGGGATACTGATTTATGTGATCAAAACATTTTATTTATCTTAAGTGGTAGCGGTGTTGGTATAATACTACGTTCTCTTTAAGCTATGAATCATCGTTGTATGGTAGGATCACAAGAGTTATTTATCTTGATCATTTTAATTATAGAGAATCTAGGGTTTTCATGGAGAAATGGGATTCTATAGATAAAATTCGAGGTAGTGTTTTTGGTGGAACACCAGCTTATCTTTCACTGATAAATGATAATCTTGATCTAAGCGAAAACATATATAAATACTAAATCCCTCATCAATTCTACACCATGACCCACTATACATGTTATCTATAGAAACACGTGAACCACAGAGATACCTAGCAATATTTTAGGGATTGTTAAGAAAATTTATCCTCTAGGCTTTGAAGGTAAAAAGAAGTATGGACGATATATAATAACGGATTACTACTATAGATTTTGGCTTAACACGATATATCCGAGACTAGAAGACCCAGATCTATATACTCGAGAGTATCTAAGTAAAGTATTAAGAGATATAGATATGCTTCGCTGGTATGGGAAGATATTGCTAGAGAACATTTACAATTATTGAGACATGAGAAAAACCTACTATACAAAGATCGGTAAATGGTGGTATAGAGATATAGAGATAGACTGGATAGCCTTAGATGATGAGAACAAAACAACATATTTTATTAAATGTAGATTTAGTAAAAAACCATTAGATAGGAAATATTTAAGGAAACTACGTGAAAAATCCAATAAGACTCCTTGGAAAAAGTGGAATAAGAAATACATATTTATTCAGTAATAGAGCCTGGAATAGACATGAATGATGTAGAAATATACACGTTGGATGATGTAGAGGAAGACTTCGATAAATATAAACCATTGGTAAAAGAGTTTTAAATCATTAATAATACCTAATTCTCTTAGCCCTGGATCTCTAGTAGTTTAGGTGGTGGATTAATGGCTAGTGCTAATGCACCATATAGCCCTACATCTTCTCCGAGAGGCGTTGGTCTGATCAAGGGTTTACTAGTTACTAAGTGTTTAGATATACCTTCGATGACGGGTTTTAATAATATGTCTTGGTTATTTAGAAAAAGTGAACCTCCAATAGTTATGAGTTCTGGGTCATAGATATTTATTATTGACGAGAAACCAGCTATACAAGCTTCTATGATCTCTTTAACCACTATTTCAGCGAATTGATCTCCTCTCCTATAATATTGGAATAGTTTAGGTGGATCAAGTTTTCCATTTAAAGCCTCTATTAAAGCAGGTGTTTCTCTATCCTTATACCTATTAGCTAATATCTCTGCTAATCTAGGAATATTAGCACCACCAACATATGCTTCCCAATGACCAAAACCTCCACATCCACACTTGATCTCAGAGTCGTAGTTTACAACAATATGTCCAATCTCATGTGCATTACCCATTTTACCAATTAATAGATGATCATCAACTATTACGCCACCACCAACACCGGTACTCAATGTAACATAGACTATATTCTCATAATCTCTACCTAAACCAAAGGTTTTCTCACCATAAACACTAGCAACAGCATCATTCAATACATATACTGGTCTACTAAATAACCGACGTAAAGGCTCGAGTAACTCAAAGTTATGGATAGGTAGATTAGGAGTATTAATAACCTTACCCTTCCTAATATCTAGCGGCCCAATAGTAGCTATTCCGATAGCTTCTACTTCATCTAAATACTCTCCATAGTTCTTAACTAACTCTTCATAAATTCTATGAGCAATCGTATACTCGTCTCCATGGATCGGGGTATTGAATATTTTCTTATCTAATAGTTTATCCCGAGACCCCAGCCCTATTCGAGTATATGTTGCACCGATATCGACTACAAAGAAATAATTATTCAATCAATATTCACCAATCTAGAAATCTAGAATATTAACAATAGTAGTGCAAATATAAATGTTAATACAGCAAGTATAGTGGTGAAAATATATTTTCTCTTAAAACTAGCTATATAGATGAGGGTTCTAGCTGAAATATAGCTAACGAGAACAACTACTAGTGTTAAGAGTAATACAGTATGTATACCAACTTGATTTCTAAATGGAGAGTTTAATACTGAATAGAAATTATATATACCAGCTAGTAGTAATGCCGGTAATCCTAGTAGAAAGGATGCTTCAACAGCTTTCTCCGGTTTATAACCAAGTAAACAAAGCACACCTATAGTTAAACCACTCCTAGATAAACCCGGTAAAACAGCTAATCCCTGGAAAAACCCTGTGATCAACCAAGCCTTCCAATCAATCTCTTCTCTCACGCCTCCTCCACTGATCGATAACATGATCGAAGTTATTATAAATAGGAAACCGATCAGAAATAATCCGAAGATTTCACTAGTCTCAGTAGATTCGAGATATAGTTTATAGAGAGGGTAAGCGATAATTAAAGAGGTAATAAAACCCCATAAATAACCATTAAATAAAATTTTCCTGAAACTCCACTCATAAATAAATTTTCTTAGAACACAAAATATTCTTTTATGGTAAAGAATAAATAATGCTAAACCAGAACCTAGGTGAAGCATCAAACCATATACATAGCTCTCCGATACACTTATACCCATCCATTTAGAGGCAAGGATCAAAACAGCAGTACTACTAACAGGCCACCATTCAAAAACTCCCTGCAATATAGCTAGTAAGATCAAATTCAATATATTCAATATTTACACCATACAATCGATCTAATTCTTTATCTAGATATTCGAAGATAATATTATCTCACATTATGTAAATATAAATAATTTTCGAGGCGTCCGAACTATTTAAAATAAACATTGGAAAACATGTTCCTTAACAAATAGATTATATCTAGGCTGGACAAATGCTGGGCAAATATAACACGTTTATCATGGGTAACAACTTATGAGTGAGCCTTTAAAAGATATACTAAATGCATTAAATCAACAATTAAATAGAGAACTACACTTAACTCACCTATACCTCTCTATAACTATCTATTTTGATCATGAAGGATCACCTGTTTTCGCTCATTATATGATATGGAATTCTATA
>NJDP01000058.1 GCA_002254665.1 Desulfurococcales archaeon ex4484_58
GGTTTAGCTTATAGATATGAAACTGTTATTAGAATAGCACAGTTTATAGTGCAGAAGAGGATCCCAAGTGAAGAATACTTATTGGATCTTTCAAGTAGTGATGTAGAAGAAATATTAAAGGGTATCAAGGGTATTGGACCATATACTGCTCGTTTAGCATTAATACTTGCTCTACGTAAATATGATCAGCCCCCCGTTGATCGTTGGTTGAAAAAGATAGTTTCAAAGGTATATGGTGTTGATGAGAAGAGAGTTGAGAGTTTTTGGAGGGAAAAATGGAGGGATTGGAGTGGATTAGCATCATTAGCTTTAACTATAACCTTAGACGCTGAACCATTACGTAAAGCATTAGCTAGGATCGAACGAGGAGAACTTACACCTATACATGAACCTGATAAACTATCACCACTCAATATGTGGAGATATTTTTAACTATACTTTATTTGTTTCCTAATACGCATTAGTAGATAGCGTGGTACATATGTATTTCTATTATCCAAAACATTCATAATAATTATAACCACCAAGTCTACATATCTTATAACTATCATTCAATAAAGAAGCAATAATCAACTCAAGACATAATATAAGAGGTACGATAAGAATAAGTGTAGAATAGACGTCCAGCGGCGTCCCTAATAGTAAAAGCACGAAAAATAAAAGATATATAATAATGGCTACTAATTCGTACCTAATTAATTGAATCTTAATATATTCTTTGCAGTACGTAACTCTACCTATATATTTTTTATAATCTATAGAAATGAATGGTATTTTCTTTAATTTCTCGTGGTGCCACAATACGATATACAATACTATAAGGAATATAAACCCTATAATGAGAAACAGGCTTAGATTATCAGATAATAAATTAAAGGTTGATTGAATCACTATACCGTTCAATACATAAGAAATGATTACTTTAACTTCATTATACACGTGGTTACGAAACTTAATTGATAATAAGACAGCAATGATACTTAAAATTATAGGGAAAAATAATAGTTTCGTGAATGAGTATTTGAGTAATATAATTAAAAGTACAAAAACACACATAGAACCAATATTGATAGCTATAGGATTTATCACTATTTTCTTCTTTAAAAACATATAGATACTATATACACTTAACAACTGCAATAGAAATGTTAATGTAAATGATACGATGAATAATAGAGCGTTTATTCTAGATACGATATATAGTAAACCATACTTAATCAAAATATTTAACAAGATCATTACAATAAATAAACCCATAGGGATAAGTAATAGTAAACCAATACTTAATATATACATTATTTTAAAACCATGGATAAGATCGTACTTTTCATTAAACATACGCTCTATTATATCTATATCTAAATCTATTCTTCCACGACTAGATCTATATAATAGTATAGATAGAAGAACTATAGGTACAAAAATTATATCAAATATTATCATTACTATAGAAACGAAAAAGAGGGCACCGAATAAAATCGTAGATAAATGTTTAAACACAATAGTAGCTAATAACTTATATAATTCTTTACTTTCACGACCAGAATGTGCAAGTTTATCATAGCAGTAATAAATCTTTTTAATTCCAGGATAGGGTAAAGTTGCTATGTTTTCTATCAGTGTACTAGTTGATCCTTCTTTTTGTGGTTTAATTATAGTAAAAGATAGGATATATATTATGTCATACATCACTAGAAACACTAATAAAAAATAATATATAAGCATTATACCTAGACCGATCTTTTCCGGGCCAATAGCATAGTTAACAATAATGATGAGCAAGATAGGTAGTGATATATTTAAATAAACTGGAAGATTGCTTCTAGAAATTAAACGAATTGTTTCGATGAGTTGATCTATTCTAAATATTCTATAAACATACATAATGCCAATGAATGACAAATATTCTATTATATCAAATATAGAATCTATAATGTAATTGAACTGTATGATTGCAAGAGAACTTAGTAAATCATATATAAATCCAACAACCAGACCTATAGTTGCTAAACTACTCTTATTTATATAATATATCAAAACATATTACCTAATAAGTTTATCGTTCCAGTATTTATTATCCTGATTGTTTAGCATAAATATTTTTCAGACAACATAACTGGGACCATATTTTATTTTGAGAGTTTTCTTCGAAAGGAAATATACTCTCTCGCTGAAAAGTCGGATATAGATGATCCATTTAAATATATTGAGGGAATTTAATCTAACGATAAAATAGTGTTTCGATATGTCTCCTTCTTTGATCGAGGATTCCAATATTTGGATCTTCTTCTTAGCTATAACTTTAAGTATTTCTAGTGGTTTCCTCGATCCGTAGTTGTCTTTACTGCTTCACTGCTACTTAATTTATTGTTCTTATTTTAAGGATCACTAGTGAGTTTTGACTATGTTTCAATTGTTTCTCTTAAGATCAATTGCCTCTATAATATCAATTTCATTCCTACACTACCCACTTGGTATCTTATTTTTATAAATTGTTATAAGGATCGAGAGAAACCGGGGTAATTCTTAGAAAAATCAAGCATGTGAAGAACTATAGGTGCTGGAGGAAGAGAAAAGATTGAAATATTCTCTGATAGATCTCTTTAATGCTCTAACAACTAGTATGCTATAATGATAAATGATATTTAGTAGCTGGCGGATCACATGGTTTATTGTTCAGCCTCATATGCTATGCTGTCTACTGTTATTTTAGCTATTAGATTTTTTCATTAGTCTATCATTTTAGAGTTATGGGAAAAAGCTCTAATACTTTGGGGTTATGAGGTAATTGTATACATATACTCATGTTTACCCCATATAACAGCGTTATATGATCTTAATAGTTCATCCTATAGAATATTTATTATTTAATAATAATATATGATAACACTTACTAATAACCTAACTAGTTATTCTAATTATTTCTCTAATTAATTCTTTGCTAGAAATAATTTTGAGATACAAAGCAACTACATATTATATATTTATAAACTAGTATTCTATATAGTCAAGCAATCCACTTTTTTGAGGTGTATTATTTGTCTCGGATACTTATCCGTGCAGGTAAGTTGTTTGATGGTTATAGTTTAAAAGAAAATATTGAATTATCGGTTGAAGATGGAATAGTATATTATGGTAGGAGACAGGGTTCATATGATCGACGGATAGAAGCTTCTACCGTCTTACCAGGCTTGATAGATACTCATGTGCATTTAGTACACGATACTAGACCCGGATTATTTAGCGTTTCAGCTAGGAATGTTATTAATTTATTTCTAGCACATGGAGTTATTAGTGTTAGAGATACAGGTAACTATTTAAGTATACGTGATTTATTCAACTCGTTTAACCAAGATTTCGAGGTAATATTGACTTATACTGTTGAAAAACCTCCATTATCATGGATGTTTATGAGAATGATCAATAATATAAATGATCTTGATCTAGCTGTTGAACGTGCATATGTTGAGGGTTGTAAATGGTTTAAACTATACAATAATGTTACTCCAGATATTGCTAGAGAAGCTGTTGTTAAAGCTCATGGTAAGGGTTTGAAGATAACGTGTCATGTGACAGGTATTGGTATGTATAATGTTATTAATTATGGTTTTGATGCTGTAGAACATTTTGTTTCATTACCTTTCGTTGAACCTATAAGTAGTGATCATAATGGATCATCAGACCGGGTTTTAGAGAAGTGGGAGAGTATAGATGAAGGGGTGTTAGAGGATATTGCTAAGAAGATGTCTGAGAAGAGGGTAGCTATAACAACTACACTAGCACTTATACGTTCAATGATAGGTAAGTTAAGAATTGATCGGAGGAAATACTCTAAATATATTATGCCGTGGTATAGGTTTTTTAAATTTAAGAAAAAGAAAGAATACGATAAAGTTTATAGTAAAATATTAAAAGCGATCAGGATCTTATGGGAGAATAAAGTAATTATCCTCGGTGGCACGGATCTACCGAATTCAGCACTAAACCCCGGTATTAGTCTATGGGAAGAACTAGATATATTGATAGAGGCAGGGCTAACAATATGGGATGCATTAAAGACTGTGACTGGATACGCGCATGAAGCCATTGGTTCGGGATATGGGGTTATTAGGGAGAGTGGTAAAGCTAATTTATTGATCATAAATGGGGATATTAAAAGTGTTGATGATCTAGTTATAGATGAGGTTATAATCGGAAATAATAGTTATAAACCAAACGATCTACTCAATCAATTAAAGAAAATACCTTGGTTTGGTTTCTAGAAACATAAAACAAATCCTCTATAAACTCTAAGACTCATCTTTAACCCTACATAGGATTCATTAAATACTTCAATAAAATCTATCTATGTAATCATTAGAATTTTTCATGATCTCCACTGGAAACAGGGGGTGTCACTGGGGAGTTACCCGGTGAAAACTGCTTAAGCTGGCTTGAGGCTTTACTGAAAAATGATCACGTGATTAGAGGACATTATTTTTAAGCGGAAATTATTGATAGAAAGGAGAGGGGAGTGTTGAGGTTTAAAAAGAGTTTATGGTGGGAGCTTATTTCTTTCTAAGTATGAAGACTAGTGCTGCAATTATTACTACGACTATTATTATTACTGCTATTGTTGTACCGGGTAATGCTCCAGCTGGTGTTGTTTTTGTTGGTGTTGTAGTTGCTGGTGTTGGGCTTGTTGATGGTTTAGGTGTTGGTGATATTGGTGATGTTGTTGGTGGTGCTGGTATTGTTATGTTTATTGTTATTATTGTTTCATTTGTCTGGTTTAGTTTATCTATTGCCATGATCTTTATGGTGTGTACTCCTATACCTAGTTGTGAAGCGTTTATTGTATAGCTTGTCTGGTTTGTTACGTTTATTTCGTTTTCATCAATATATAGTAGAATAGTTGATAGATGCGGTTCTATTACTTCCCAAGTTATATTGATTGTTTCATTTGTATAGAATACTTGTTGATCTCTTGGTGACAATATGTTTATGATCGGTGGTGTGTTGTCTATGATTATAGTTACTGTGTATTCTCCACAATTACCCGCTAGATCACATGCATTCAGAGTTATAACTAATTCTCCATCAGGGTAGGATGTTGTATCTAATATGTACCTGTATGTTCCAGTAACTTCTATTTGTTCACCGTTAATTATTAATGTAGCATTATCTAGGTGTGGATCATCGTAGTTGAAAGATACTGTAATATTACCATTCACCAAACTATGATCTCTAGGACTAGATATTTCTACTATTGGTGGTGTTGTATCTAAGTAGATCTTTATAGTATATGATGCTTCATTCCCAGCTTTATCTCTAACATATAATTTTAGTGTGTACTCTCCATCCACTAATCCTAGCTCACTTGTATTCAATATTAAACTATATGTTTCCATTACATCGATATTGATCGTATTCGATATTATTAAATATGCTGATTCAAGGTTATCATCGCTATAGAGTAGTTTAACAGTAAATATTTCAGGTACACATGTATTGTTCTTTGGACTAACTATTTCAGCGTAGGGTATCGTATTATCTACTATAATCACTACACTATAGTATGATTCATGCCCTAACGTATCGTTAGCATATAGTGTAATAATGTATAATCCATCTGGTAAAGTTGTTGTATCCAATACGATATTCGTGGTATTTATTACATTATATGCTGTATCGTTAATGTATAGCCACGCTTGATCTAGGTGGTCATCGCTTACATTAAATATTATCGTTAGATAACCAGATACATATGTATTGTTTCCGGGATGAAGAATTATCGTATATGGTGGTGTATTATCTATTATTAAGACTATACTAACGTTTACACTATTACCGGCTAAATCAACTACGATCAACGTTATAGTTAATATTCCATCCGGATATTCTCTCGTATCTATTGAATAACTATATTTACCTGTTACATTAACTACATATCCATCAATTATTAGGAAGGCATTTACTGAAGATAGATTATCTGTATAGTTAAATATGATCTCGACAATTCCACTAGCTAGTGTCTCATTCTCTGGTGAAATAATCTCTACTGTTGGTGGTGTTCTATCTATGTAGAATACATAAGTCTTATCAACTATGTTACCAGCAATATCAAGAACGATTACCTTATATTCATATCTACCTTCATCCATATTATCTAATATCAACTCCGGTAAATGTATCGTATAGTTTTGTAGACCATTTAATGTTTCATTTATAACTAGTTCATCGTCTAGGTATACAGCATAGTATTTGAGTCCACTTAATTGATCTATTAGAGTGATCGATACATTTAAAGTTCCCTCTACAAAATATGTATTATTTATTAATGTACTAGTTACTACTGGTTCACTTGTATCTATTCCTACTAGTAAAGTATTTATCTCCTCAATATTTCCAGCATTATCTATACTATAAAACTCTATTACATGTAGACCATCATTGCTGTGATCAAGTGGTGCTGGTATATAGACTATTGTTCCCTTTATCCATTCACCATTATCTATACGGTAATACGTAGAATTTACTCCCGACACTTCATCTATAGCTGATAATACTATTACTACATCTCTATTATACCACGTTTTTGTAGAGTTATGGCTTGTGTTCGGTGGGGTTTTATCTATTACAACATATATTGTTGTAAATGTCTTCTTACCACTATAATCCTCTACATATACTGTTATGTTTAATATTGAACCATCAATATATAGTGTAGCATTAACTGTGTAAATATATTGTTTATCATGTAGTTTGATCATTGTATAGTTTGTTCCATTAACATATATTATTGGTAGAGTTGGTAATCCATAGTAGGGATCATCCGCTATTACAGTTACATTAAATACTCCCGGTACATAACTATTGTTGCTAGGCTCTACAACTAATAGATATGGTGGTGTTTTATCTAGGTATACTACTACTTCCTCATAATCAGCTTCAGTACTATCAATTGTTACTGCTAAAACTGATATTTCTATTGGTGAATCAGGATATGTTGATAAGTCTATGGTTACTGTAAAGTTTTCTCTAGTATTAGATAATATAGTGTAGAGTGTATGGTTAACGTATATACTAATATTAACTGTTTTACCGGGATTAATAGATCCTTCAACATTAACTGTTTCTTCAACGAAACTATTTGGTAATGGTTTATCTAATGATATTATATCAGTTTTCTTAGCTACTGTAAAGTATATTGTTTTGACATTATTTGTTCTATTCTCATCATAAATAGCGTTTATTTCATCAACAACAATCTTTAACTCACATACACCATTCTCAGCAACATATATAGGTGCTTCAATGATCTTTGAAGAATTAGCTTCTAATCCATAAACAGCAGCTATATAGACTAATGTATTGTTTAGATAGAACGATACATTAAAGTCTCTATAAACTGTTCCAGGACCATAGTTTGTAATATTTACTCTGAATAATACAGTCATGTTCTCGAGTATGATCTCTGGCGTCCAACTAATGTTTTCAACTGCTAGATCAGATGATTCTATCGAGTATTCATAGACTGTGTATTCTCCTTCACTAACATATAATCCATATAGATACCCAACATCAGAGATGTATAGTGCATACCATCCACTGGTTACATAGAACTCTACTTTACCTTCTTCATCAGTATATTTTCCAGTTACATAGTAGTTTATATCTCCAGTTTCACTACTGGTATATAGTGATATATAGTGGTTACTCAATGGTTCTCCTTGTGAATAAAGCTTTATAATTAAACCTCCAAGAACAATTGTTTTCGTTATAAAGTCTTCTTCGATCGTAACGTTTACGTTGTAAACATATTTATCATGTCCTTTTCTAAGCTTAATAACGTAGAGGCCCGGTGTGATTGATATGAATTCGAATTCTCCTTTACCATAATCTCCTTTTACATAATATCCTATTGTAGCATTTTCTCCTACTCCCTCTTGTGTATATAGTGATATTCCATAGTATTGATCATCTGCTAATGTTCCATCTGGTTTATATACATATACATAGATATTTCTAGTCTCGATCACGACTTCTTCCGTCTTATTAAAACCAACATTTACTATATACTCGTATACATGTCCATTATATTCGCTAGTCTCTAACTTATATGTTCCATTTCCAATATATACTTTGTATGATTGATAGACATAGATATATCTTGATTCACTAGTATTGAGTGATTCTATAGTTACTCTTATTGAAGAGATATCTCCGGTACCAGCTAATGGGTTATTCTGTATAATATTGATCATAGATATTGTCTTATTATACCATACAATACTATATTCAGTTACATTTACTAGTTGTTCACTAATACCTAGTATGATTGATTCTAGATCCATAGAATATATTCCCGGAGTTACTACGAAATAAGCATATCCATTATAGGTGTATTCAGTCATATAATAATAGGTTCCTAAACCTCTACACTCAACATCAATATAGTTAACTGGCCCTTCCGGTCCATCGATATAGGCTATTATAACCGATAGGTTAAACACTATTGTTAGATCACCGGTTATAGTTACATTTATGTATGTACCATAACCTACACCGTAACTTGTATGTGTAGTGTTGAATCCCGGTAATACTATCTGGTATGTCTCGTTATAGAATAGATAAGTCTTTACAATACCGTATTCATCTGTATAAAATACATCGATCCTAGTTCCGGTTCCATAACCAGTATAGTTCTTATAGATCTCGATAGAGATCATATCTAATATTCCTTCATCAACGAGTTTCTCATACATTGGAGTATTTATTCGGATAGTTATTTCTCCAAGTGTAATGTTTAATGTATATGAATCATAATCCTCAAGTGTAACTTCATATTCTCGATCGAGGATCCACACTTTATATGTACCGGGTGTTAAGTATATTATTGCCAATCCATTAGTATCTGTTGTTGTGCCGTGGATATAGTCGTTACCCATACTATTTACGTAGACATTAA
>NJDP01000059.1 GCA_002254665.1 Desulfurococcales archaeon ex4484_58
GAGTATGCTACACTTTTCAAAATGAAAATAAATATTTAGAAATTATATTCAATGATCATTGTTTTGATGGTGAAGTTAATCGCTTATTAACTACACCCCGATAAAGTTAAACCCAAAAGATCAAACCACGTAAGTCTCAAATGGAAAAGACATGAAAAGAATAGAAAGCAGTAAACAAATCAAAACAAAAACCAAAACCATACAAAAGAACAAACAACACATAAAAATACAAAGCAGATTCAAAATCAACAATCCAGAACAATATCACAAAGATCAACAAATAATATGATCCAAACAAAAACGTGGATCATAAAATCATATTATCTAGACAAAACCCAACCACGATCCATAGATCACAGTCGATCAGTAATACATATAGAAAAACAAACAAAATATAAAATATTATAATCAAAACAAATATAATAACTAAAAACAATAACTTGTAAATAAAAAACAAATACTATAAAGTGAATAAAGACACGTAAGTAATACTGATCCAACATGATCAATAGATCAACAACAAATATTATCTAGACAAAACTTAATATACTATATGGATCATGGACGATAAGGTATTATTACATTTTAAGTGATTCTTAGTATCATTTAGCTATTTTAGTCCAAAATATACTAAATTCGTATATAAAATTCAACTTTGGAATTCATTTATTTTTATAATTAAACACTCTAAGCTAATAATATTGTTTAATATTTAGTATCAGTATACAATAAAAACATAAAGAAAAAAGAAGATACTCTATTGAAATAATTTCTTTTCTCAGTAATTAGTAATAATGAACAATTAAGATATTTATTATGATTATATTTGCATGTTTATTATTTCATTTTTATGTTTAGTTTCTTAGATTAACAAAAATATAATTAACTTACTATTAAGTTTTAAATATAAAATATAAAATATTAATATCATTATCATTATTGAAAAACTTGATAGGGTTTCTAGTGATTATTAGGAATTAGTTTTTATAAAGATTATAGAGAATATATAATATAAATAGGTATATTGAGGTATAGAATTGAGATTAAAATATGTTTCTCATATAATGAAGAAAACAAAAACTATGTTAAGACTTATTTTAGTCTTATTTTTACTTATATAGTGTTTCATTGTATCCCGTAATTAGTGATAGTTCTATTAATGGTTCTATATACTTTAATCGTTTAAATTATCTCTTTATGAATGATGCTGTTGAGAATAGAACTGGTATAATGAATTACACAAGCTTACCCTATATTAATCGTGAATTAACAGCGTTGAATGGTAGTACTTTAGTATATGTATTGATAGTTAGACTGGGTAATAATAAGACTGCGGATATAGAGTATTATAGACAAGATATCTATCGTGCTCTCTCTGAGAGCGGATTTGCTAATCTCTCTGATAAGGTTGAAGAATATTATTTAAGTGAGTTTGATCTATATTTATGGGTTTTTAGAAATAGTACATGTACAATATATTTCTCTGACCTAGTATTCTTGAATATGTCTTGTGATGATGGTTTTGTTGATGAATTGTATTTGCTTAATGAATCAGAAATCAAGGATATAATGTTTAGATCTCAGTTACTCATAGAAAATCTCTTTAAATCATTATATATTACCATTTATACTCTACTATACTCTCGAAGAAGATATTAACATTGATCCTGTATATGCGGGTATTGATGCTGATAAAATAGAGACTATTTATGTTACAGAGTATATTGTTGAAAATGATACATTAATTCCTAAGAAGACACCTATAGTTCGGTTTGTGAATCCTTACTATAAATTCTATCTATTATACAATGGTATTAGAGTAGGATACCCTATCAAGATTGGTTATGAAGAACAAAGTGGACATAGGAAACTAGTGTATCTTAGAATGCTTATTCCCAATATAGGTCTCAATAAAACCTACACGATCTTTCAGATCAACGATGATTATCTTAATAAAATAGTTGAATTGTTCAATAACGCTACTGGATATAACGTAGATTTAAACGATATAGTTATAGGTGATATATACTATTATCCAACAGATGATCTGAGATTCTTATCTCCGATATTAATTTTATATGCTAACAGAACCAATACTACCTTCAATAAAATAGTTGTTATGAGATTATATCCAGATTCTCCTCAAATAGAGAATATAGTTAATGTATTGGGTTATGGTTATTTAGCAGGCGATGATCTATCTATAGAGAAGAACATATTATACGTGATCAAAACAGGTTCACATAAAATATACGAGATAAGTCCTCGTAAGAGAGGAATAATCTATGTACCTATAGTTGAATACTTAGTATTAATTGCATTTTCAGTTGCTATAGTATGTATACTCATCTATTACATAGGTAAGAAGAAAATACAGAGTAGAACCAACAGTGTTTCTTAATAATCGAAAAACCCTAGATTCTCCATGGATAAAAATTATTTACCTACTATTGTGTTTGGTTCTATTATTTCTCCTGGTTTTATTATTGTTCCACTATTTATTCTTACATTATATCCTATTACTGCACCCATTTTCTTTAGTGTTTTTGTTGGTTTCTTAACGATATGTGTTCTTAGTCTTGGTGGTTCTTCTTCTTCTGGTAATACATTCAGTATTGTTATGTTTGGTTCAAATACTGTATTTTCACCTATTAAACTATCCATAACAATTACTCTACTATGCATTAATGTATAGGATTGTATATTCGAGTATCTAACTTCATTATATGCTCCAAGCCTAGTTTTACTCTCTATATTAGTATAGTCTCTAATGAAACTATGTGTACCTATAAATGCTCCATCACCAATATATGCTGGACCCTTAATAACCACATAATGATCAATATACGCGTGATCCTCTATAACAACAGGTCCTTCTATAACAGCTGTTTTCTCAATCTCTGCTTTACCACTGATCGATACGTCTCTGATCCTTGATAGTAGCTGGTAAGTTGCTTCTAGTAGATCGCTTGGATAACCTATATCGATCCAAGTGTTACTCCAATATACAGCTCTAACTTTACCCTTACTAGCAACTTCATTTAATGCTTGTGGTAACGTGTATTGTTTCTCTAATAAATCAATGATCCATGTTGGCAGAATATATGCTCCACCAGCTATATATAGCGGTTTCGTGGTTTCACTAATTGGTTTATCAAGAACTTTATCAACATAACTATCTTCATTGATCGATAGTAAACCATAAGTTTCTATATGTCTAGGCTCTAATGGAATAGCTAAGAGAGTAGCGTCTGGTTCTTCTGATAAATGTATTGATAATAGTTGAGAAAAAGCATCCTGTTCAACAATAATGTCTCCAAACACTAGGAAGAAGTGATCGGTATCATTTAACTTGTCTTTAGCAGCTAATATAGCATCATGTATAGTTTCACCGCTTTGTTGCGGTATAGGTGTTAATGTTTCTAAACTATACTGTGAAGCTTCACGATAAACACTTTCTTCGCCAACTCTATAAACTAATAGTGTTTCAGCTCTACTAACTCTCTGTAAATTAGTGAGTGGATAATAGATCACCGGTTTACCCATAATCTTTAACAAAACCTTATTTTTACCTGGAGGAACAAGTACAGATAATTCCTCACGAGCTCTACCACCAGCCAAGATCAAGTTTTTCATTCTAAGAACACCTCTACTCAACCGTTACAGTCTTAGCTAAGTTACGTGGTTTATCCGGATCATATCCTCTACGAACAGCGGTGTGATAAGCTAAGAGTTGTTGTGGTGGTGTATGTGTTATCGGTGTTAAGATCCAATGTGTACTTGGAACTTTAAACCAATAATCAAGTTGATCTTTAAGTATAGTGTCTTCGGGGGCAACACCAATTATTACTGCACCACGAGCTTTCATCTCTTGTATATTACCAAGCAGAGTCTTCTCTAATTCTTCGTGTTTAGGTATAGTGAATACTACTGGATACTCTTCTTCAACCAAAGCTATCGGTCCATGTTTAGATTCACCAGCTGGATAAGCTTCAGCATGTATATATGCTATTTCTTTAAGCTTTAATGCTCCCTCCATAGCTACTGGTACACCTATCCCTCTACTAAGATAATATGCATTCCCCTTCCTACTAAGCCATTCAGCCAAAGATCGAGCTAATGATTCGTTCCATGAAATAACCCTAGCAACCAACTCACTACTCATACTAAGCCATTTCCTCAACTCTTCAGCTTCACTTCTCAATAAAACACCATAGGCTTCACCATGTGAGATAGTCAACCATGATAAAACCAGTGTTTGTGTTGTAAAAGTCTTAGTAGCAGCAACCCCTATTTCAGGGCCTGCCCTAGTATATATTGCTATGTCGCTTTCACGTGGAATAGCTGAATCAACAACATTACTAACAGCAATAGTCTTAACCCCCCTCTCTCTAAATGCACGCAAAGCTTTTAATGCATCCATTGTTTCACCGCTTTGACTAACAACGATCAAGACATCATTCTCACCAGCAGTCCCAGTATATACTGGGTACTCGCTAGCGATAAAATGGTAAACGATCCTCTTAGCGAGTATAGATGATGTTAAACTATAGAAGAAACATGCGTGATAACTAGTTCCAGCACCCGTGACATAGATCTTGTCTGCTTCAAGTAAAAGTTTTACAGCTTTAGCTACAGCTGCATCACTCTGAATACCATAAAAAGTATCCTTTAATGCACGTGGTTGTTCATGTATTTCTTTCAACATAAAGTGAGGGAACCCACTACGTGTAGCATCTTCTAAACTCCACTCAACGATCCTAATATATCTACTCCAATCAACAATATTGCTGGTTGAGAGATCCTCGACGTGTATCTCGGTTGGAGAAACATATCCGATCCAATCATCACGTACAGTAACTATTCTCCTGGTATACTCAAGTAAAGCTGGTATATCGCTAGCTAATATATTAAATCCTTCACCCAACCCGATTATCAACGGGCTATCTTTTTTAGCAAAGAATAACTTATTTGGTTCATAGGTAGAGATCAAGACTAAAGCATAGCTTCCATGAAGCATTTTAATAGCTTGTTTAAAAGCTTCATATAAGTTGCCAAACTTCTTATAGAATTCCTCGACCAGATGAGGAACAACCTCTGTATCGGTCTCGCTCTTAAATATGTGTCCTCTAGAGACTAGCATTTGTTTGAGTTCACGGAAATTCTGGATGATCCCATTATGTACAACCGCTATTTTACCAGAACAATCAGTGTGTGGATGTGCATTAATATCGTTTGGTGCACCATGAGTAGCCCAACGAGTATGACCGATAACAGTTAATCCATCAATACATGATAAACAGAGTTTCTTCTCTAAATCAGCTATCTTCCCCTTTCCCTTCAATACATGGATCCTATCTCCAGAAATAGATGCTATACCAGCTGAATCATATCCTCTATATTCTAGTCTCAATAAACCCTTATAAACCATTAACCCGGGTCTTTGAGGCGTTTTACCCAGTAAAGCAGCAATACCTATTATTCCACACAATAAGAGTCATCTCTAGTAATGTTGTTTTTAACCTATATCTAAGATTTAGACATTAATTAATACTTATATTTGCTTTATTATATCTCAGTATTTAACGGTGACTCGATATTGATTCCTTCAAAGAAATGTCTTGTAATAAAGCTTACTGGAAAGATATTTGATGAAAAAGATCTTCTAGTAAAATATGTTCAAATATTTAGGGAAATAGTTGAGAGATATCGTTTAGCAATAATTACTGGTGGTGGAAAATTAGCTAGGACATATATAGGTTTAGCTAAAGAACTAGGTGTTAATAACAATTATTGGCTTGACCAGATCGGAACGTATAGTTCGAGGTTAAATAGCCTTTTACTAATATCTGCTCTACAACCATACACATGCCCCGAACCTATTAGAAACTTAGAGGATGTTATTAGAAATATTAGAGAGTATGAGATAGTAGTTCTTGGAGGTTTGATCCCCGGTCAATCGACAGCAGCAGTTGCTATAGAGGTTGCTGAAGCGATTGGGGCTAATAACTTAATAAATGTAGCAGCGGTAGATCATGTATATAATAGGGATCCAAGGAAATATAGAGACGCTAAGAAATACAAGGAGATCAATGCATCTGAACTAATAAGGATCTTAGAACAAAAACCATTACCGGGGGAATACGCGTTAGTAGATAGGAAAGCATTAGAGTTAGCTATTAGAAGCAATATAGTGATCCATCTAATGTATTACAAGAAACCAGAAGACGTATTCGCCATACTAAATGGAGAAAATCCGGGTACAATAATTTATCCTCGCTAGGAATATTGTTTTTTCAATCTATTATAGACTCTGCGACTCCAGTAAGTTAATAGTCTTACTTCATATTTGCTTGGATTTGATCTATAGATTACTCTTCTCCAAGTAAAAACTAGTTTATCGAGTTTATCTTTTGAAGTAAATGCTAAACCAGTAATACTTCTAATAATATTGATCAATTCATTTATTTCATCTCTAGAAGCACGTGGTGGTATATTTGAAGCTTCTCTTCCATAAAGCTTCCATAGTTCCCATAGAAATATAGATACAGCTTGACTAACATTTAAAACCGGGTATTCAGGACTAGCAGGAATAGTTACGAGTATATCAGCTTTCTCTAGTTCATCACGTGTTAAACCAGTGCTTTCTCTACCAAATAATATAGCTAATCTTGTGTTTCTACCCTTGATTGTTTCTAGGAAGTCTTGGATAGATATAGCTTGTCTTAATATATCACCTAAACTATAACCCTTAGCTGAAGTAGCAACTACCAGATCTACGTCTTTAATAGCTTCACTTAACTCACCAACAACACATACTTTATTCCTCAAATAATCATCAGCTTTAGCAACGTAACGTGAAGCCTCTTCTAAACTAGCCACAGGCTTAACTAGATAGATCTCCTCTACTTCAAAGTTCTTACAAGTCCTAATTATTACGCCAAGGTTTACAGCTCCCTCAATACCAACTAAAACTACTCTAACATTCATTTCCTCACAGCCTCAACCAAGAATAGATCTTCAAAAAAGAAATGTTTACTCTTCTTACTTAATAGCTTGAAACCCCTCTTATTTAAAGAATCCAATATAATCTCGGGTTTACTCAGTGAAGAAAAGAGTAGGTAGAATATCCCGTTTTCCTTTAAAATACTACCAGCTACATCTATGAAATATATGATCGTCTCATAACCTTTCTCTCCACCCATTAATGCTTTATCATAGGGGTCTCCTGGGATACCAGGTAAATAGGGTGGATTTGAGACAATGAGGTTGAAATAACCATTATATAGGTTCTCTAATCTATCAACTAACATTACTATGCCTCTATGTATTGAATTGTTTATGATCAGGTTATGTATAGTATTGAGTAGAGCAATCTCGTTTATATCGGTAAAAACAACTAGTTCGCATATATTACTCGTTAATAAATAAATACCTAAAATACCAGTACCAGAACCTAAATCCATGCAATACTTAAATTTAAAATTCACGTCTTTACTTTTCTTCTCTTCAAGATATTCGATGAAAAACCAAGTATCTTCACTTGGTTCATATACGTTCTCGTATACAATGATCTCTGCCCAACCAAGATCTAGTTTATATCTCTCAACTCCTCTGCTAAACGTAATAGAACACCTGGGCTTAATTCATATACTCTAGTAGTGGATTTTATCCCTAATTCTAATAACTTATTCTCACTTAGATTGAATTCTCTTGTTAATACTTTAATAGCTCTTTTTCTACGTTTTGAAAATATTTTACGGGTCAAATTTTCTAATCTTTCGATCAAACGATCATATTCCCTTCTACGAATAAGTACTACTAGTCTCGAAGAAACCTCGGGCGGGGGGTAGAAAAACTTTGGAGGGTATACTGGTCCCGGAACTACTTCAAATAAAGTATTGATCAATATGGTTATTCTACCATACTTGCGTTGACCGGGTTTCGCTAATAGACGATCTACAACGTCTATTTGAAAAACGAATATAGCTTTCATAACATTATTTGATTTTGCAGTTTTCACCAGAATATCGCTGGTAATATGATAGGGTGCATTGGAGACTATTTGTTCGTAAACCCAATCATGTTTTAAAGCATCACTCACTAAAAGTATACTTGGAGACTCTACGTATTCTATAGCAATATTTGCTAATCTCCAATCAATTTCAAAACATATATTGTTTCTCCTATTATGTCTCGTTAAATAATAAGATAATGTTCCAAGTCCAGCTCCGATCTCAATAAAAGGTCTTCTATTATCTATTAACTTTAAAATATCAAGTATGATACAAGGATTAACCACGAAATTTTGGCTATACCTTTTCAATGGCCTTATAGATTTTATCTTCAACAATTCTTGTGTCCATCTAAGTAACTCACGCTTATTTAAAGGAGGAGGTTGAAGCAACACTGATCAGCTATTAGATAAAACTAGAATGAGTATATAGTATAGATCTTTTCTAAATAACCTAAGTAAACACCTTGCTTCTCCAGTGGTTTTATGAACAAATAATATTTCTCCATACCCTGTAATTCTTTAACTATTCTTTCACATAGAATTTTCACCGGATCAATTTTTACTCTATCCCTTATGTCCTGGAAACTTTCAAACCTCTTGACTTCCCTCTCTTCAATGAGTGTACGCATAGTTTTCTTGCCAATATTTGGTAATAACTCGAAAGCGTGCATACGTGTATTCACGGGTTCAGCTATATTAAAGAACTCAACGAAAGTTTTTTCATTTTCTAAAATGATCCTTTTAACAGCTTCT
>NJDP01000060.1 GCA_002254665.1 Desulfurococcales archaeon ex4484_58
CGCTGATATGTTAGAGAAAGTATTAGATTTAGGCGATACTTTCAAGGCTGGTCAAGTAGCTGGTAGTAGGTTCTATTATTTATTTAATGATATAGTGTTCCTCGATATGGCTCTCCTAGCTTATGCTATAGATTATTTAACTAGTAAAGGATATACACTTGTTCTACCACCCTACATGTTGAGATATAATATTATGATGGGGGTTATTGATCTAGATACTTTTAAAGATGCTATATATAAGATTGAAAATGAAGACCTATACTTGATAGCTACAGCTGAGCATCCGCTAGCTGCTCTTCATGCTGGTGAAGATATACCTGAAGAAAAACTACCATTAAAATATGTTGGTATAAGTCCTTGTTTCCGTAAAGAAGCTGGAGCTGGAAGTAGGGATCTTAAGGGTATTTTCCGTGTTCATCAGTTCCATAAAGTTGAACAGTATGTATACGCTAAACCTGAGGAGAGCTGGGATTTGATGGAGGAATTGATAGGAAATGCTGAGTATTTATTCCAGAGTCTAGGTTTACCTTATAGGATAGTTAATATTGCTAGCGGCGATCTAGGTGCTCCAGCTGCTAAGAAGTATGATTTAGAGGTTTGGATGCCTGCACAAGGTGTTTATCGTGAAATGGTTAGTTGTAGTAATACTACTGACTGGCAATCTTATAGATTAAAGATTAGATTAATTAGGAGGAAGGGTATGATTAAAGAGTATTTACATACACTCAACTCGACAGCGATTGCTAGTACTCGTACAATAACAGCTATTCTCGAGAACTACCAAGAACCTGATGGAACGGTTGTAATTCCACGTGTTCTAAGAAAATATCTTGAAGTATTTAATAAAGCACCTAGAGACGCTATCTACCCAGTTAAGAAAGAGAAGGTAGATTAAAGCTTTGATCCCTACTATACTCTCTATTTAATCCCTTGATATAAATACCTAAACACTACACTATCACTTTTATGGGGTGAATGAGGGGTTTGGAGAAGGAAATAGAGTATCAACCGGACATTGTACAGGTACAGATATATCTAGCTTTTGATGAAGAAAGTGAAAAAGCATTAGAGACTGCTTGGATTGTTGCTGAGGAACTGCTTGATGAAAATATCTGGGTTGAAATAGAACCTATACATATATGGATAGATGATCCACTCGGTACAAACATATATGATCTACCAAAGATAGTGATTAATGGTAAAGTAATGTTTATTGGGAGAGCTCCTTCTCGAAAAGAACTACTAGAAGCTATACTCGACCGTGTAGGTAAAAAACTAACAAGTAAAACAAGCAGAGAACCAGTATTTTCAAAAAATAAGAATGATGGGTTTCTAACAGCTGTTACAATTGATCTTTAAGAAACCCCCATCCCATATAATTTCACATAATTTAATAATATTTAAACAAAAACACTATAATCAAGTTATTTAATAATCATAATAATATTTATTGAGATATCTTTATATAGACGTTTAAACAAATATATAAAATGCCGAGTAACCCGCCACCCACAGTAGCTAAATAACCGCCACCGCACAACTAAAACATTTACAATATTCAAGTCAATTACACTATACAAGAATTCGACTATACAGATGAAACATTAATTACCGAAAAAACATATGGTCTAGGGAAAAACCCCGCCCCCTGCGTAGTGGGGCGGAGGAGTATCTTGCTTTAAACCTATCTGTGTATTGCGGTGGTGGGGGTGGCGGGTTACAATGAGGCTTTCTTTCCTACAACTCTATTTTTCTTCCGATATTCTTTTCTTTAGCTAGTCTATAAGCTAATCCAGCTGCACATGCATCTTGTATCGCTAATCCTACGCTCTTGAATATTGTTATTCCTCCTCCTTTTCTACCAGTTTTTTTACCAGCTACTACTTCTCCCAACTCAGCTATATCCTCCATTTTTATTAATCCCTTCTCTAATGGAATCCTTATATCTCCTGTCTCCTTTAGAACAGCTTCGCGTGAATCAACTACTATGTTTTCTGCATGTTTTATTGTTTCATCATCTAATGCTCTAGCTTCCGGTATATGTGCACCTATACTGATCACGTGTACAGGTGGTTCTAAGTATTTACCATGTATAACCGGAGTTTTAGTTGTTGAAGCCTCTATCACTACACGGGCATTCTTGAATACTTCCTCTAAAGAACTACACTTAACCACTCTAAAACCTAGTTCTTCCGCGTATTTCTTAAATGAATTCATTGCTTCCTCCCTGACATCATAGATCCTAACCTCAACTGGTTTGAAATATGTTGATACAAATCTTAATTGATACCTAGCTTGGTAACCAGTACCTATAATGGCTAATGCTCCTTCTTCACGTGGAGCCATATACTTAGTCGAGACAGCGCTAGCAGCTCCAGTACGTAGCGCAGTTAATACTCCACCTTCCATCACAGCTAATGGGCTACCTATTACTGGATCGAATAAAGTAACGATTGCTTGTATAGTCGGTAACCCTCTCTCAAGATTAGCTGGAATAATGTTAACGATCTTAACACCAACACCATATTCTGGAACATATGATTGCATAATACCCCACCAATTACCTTCAATCCACATAACAGTACGTGGTGGTGTAACCGTTTTTCCCTCAGAGAATAGTTTAAAAGCTTTAGCGATCTCGTCAACCAGTATTTCGGGTTTTAACAATTCCTCTAATTCGGATCCTTTCAAGAATATTATTTCAACCATACATTCACCCGAGTAGATATATTGTCTCCTTAAATATATTTATATTATCTTTGAAAAGAGATATGGGGTATTAGATAATGGCTTATACATGGGAGCCTCGATGGGAAAAGATTAAGATAGAAAAGTATGGAGTAATTATTCATACTTGTAGAGATAAAATTACAGGCATGATCGCTTGCCCTATATGTATACATGCTGCATCTAAATGTTTAGGAATAGAGAAAATCCCTGCCACGTATAAACAGAAGAATATCTTCTTCTTTACACCCGAGGATCTAATAATACATATCCGCGAATACCATACATATGGTTATTTGAGAAAAATAGGTGGTAGGAAAAAAGAGAGATCAGTCGGTTGATCCTTCCTCATCCCAAGCATTATTGGTTAGTTTGGCCCAATTCATCATAAAATCTATTACATTATCCTAGATTGTTAGTAGTTAATTAATAAATGCTAGATTTTCTTTCCTGAAATCATCATTGATACTAATAGATTTGCTATTATATCTACCGTGTATATTAGGAACAATGCTACTGTAGCTATAATTGTTGTTCTAATAGTGTTTCTCGGTGTCAAGTCAACAGCTTTTGTCATTGCAATAGATAATAATACACTTGATATAAAGACACTGATTTTTGCATGGAAAATCGCTTGATCAGCTGGTCTAAGCATTATCGGTAATTGTACATTTACACCACCACCTTTTAACTGCTTTATCGCTTCAGCTTGTGAAGCCGTTACTTCCTTAATCATATTGTTAATAGCTATACCTATAGCTACGAATACTATTAGGAATGCTGGTGTGATGTAAGCTAGAATATTGTATATTCTCAATTGTCTACGGGCATTTTCACGTGCATCGAGTAGATCGGTTATTAATCCGGTAAATTCTTCTAGTACTGCTGGTGTACCACCACCAGTATCCTCTATCTCACCGAGCAACCAGAACACAAATCTACCAAGCCATGAACGTGTAGGTACACGTACTTTATTAAGACGAATACCTGCTCTTAGCTGTGCTATGATGGTGTTTAGTAATCTATCAAAGTGTTTATTATATTTTCTACCAGTCTCCTTGATCATGAAGAATGCTCTTAACATTGGGAATCCAATCTTACGATACTCTGTAACATCTCTAAGAAATTCTGGTAGTGCAGATTCGATCCCCTTAACTTCTGCATGTTGAATCTGGTAATCAATACCTATTGCTAACAATAATGATATAGCTAATGCAGACATCACTATAATAATATCACTTATTTCAAGAACCATCAATGCTATGAGTACTATAAGTGGTGTAGCAACTATGATGAAGAAATTAGATTTATAATAGTTCTTGATCCTAGGCTGTGGTACTAGTGCATCCATTGACTGTATCAATAATACAGTCATTAGTGGTAGTACTAGGAAATTAAATACAGACATCATCTGCTCAACACCATATGGTAGTACAACAGCGATTAATACGAATAATACTGTTGTCATCATGAAAACCACAATTAACAGCTCACCCATACCGCCAGCTTTCTCTGAGTACATCTTCCAATTAAACTTGATCTCTTGTATATACTCTCTAATTCTCATGGAAATATATGATAAAGCATCCCATCCACTCTTAACAACAGATGTATAACCAAATATAAAGTCTTTAAACCTCTTACTTGGATGATCAAGTGCTAACGCGGTCAAAGCTTCTAATGGGTCTTTACCTAGCTTAATCTCTTTCTCAAGGATCCTAGCTTCCCTCTCAATACCCGGGAATAACGGGTTTCCAATTAATCTACGAAATGCATGGTCGATGAATAATCCAGCACTTTGTAGGATACTCGTATATATAGCGAAGAAAGGCAGATCTTTCTCAACCAGCCTCTTACGTTCGTTCTTTAATTGATTAAATCTAATATATGGATAATACATTGCACCAACCAATGCTAATATAAAGATACCAATTAATACTATCGCTATATCTAATTGGACGTATCCATAATATATTGCAAACCCAGTCAATACGCCTGCAGGGATTAATAGGAAGGACAATATAATAGCTACAGCAACATACCTTGCCATCACAACTGAAGGTGAAGCTGAAACACCAGCAGTACGCACTAACTGTGCTAGTTTCTGTGATTCCTCTGGTTTAATTGTTCTAAGCTCGGTAGCTAATGCTGCATACCATGGGAGAGGGGGTGCTGGTCTTAAAGCTGTCATGAAAAGATATAAGCTGATAACCACACCTACACCAAGCATCACAGCTCCAAATAATAGTGAGATGCTTGATGTCGGGAATAAATAGATCACTAACAACCCTGTAGCAGGGATTATGAGAGATAATCCAGCTAAACTGATCCTACCCGGGTGTAGAGGAGGAGTCTTAGCTGGTGCTGGTGCCGTTGGTGCTTTTCTACCCCTCCTACTAAGCAATGATACTAAACCTATTCCTCTCTGACTCTTAATTGCTAGGTCACCAGCTAATAATCCTACAGCCATACCTACAGGTATGAGGAACAACATAAATGCTGTAGCCGTATCTAATGCTAAATAATCAGCTATGTATTTGATCACTGGCGAATCCATTAACCCAGTTAAAGCTACATATAATAATATAGCTGCTAATGAACCGAATGCAAATCCTTCAATAATTAATAGAGTAACTGTCTTATATACCTCAGCTGTTAATATTCCACGTTCTCTCATACGAGGCTTTGTTCTACGAGGTGAAATCCTAAGTACTGGTCTAGGTTTCTTAGCTGGTTTAGCTTTAGTTGGTATAGGTTTAGGTTTCTCAGCTTTCTTCCTACCAAATAGCTTAAACCCACGTTTCTCTTTTTTCTCCTTCTTCTCTCCAGCTTCAACTGGTTTCTCTTCCTCTACTCTCTCTTCCCTCTTAACAGCTTCAGTAACAGCTGGTGTTGTAGGGGCAACAGGTGTCTCAACTGGTTTTTCTTCCTTAACTTCCTCTTCTCGAAGAATAGGCTTCTCTTCTACTTTCTTCTCTTTCTTCCTACCACGTCTACTAAATCCTAGTTTAAACCTTTTCTTCTCCTCCCCCTCTCTAGTTTTTCCCTCCTTTACTTTCTCTTCTACCCGTTTCTTCTCCTCTACTGGGGACTCTTCACTTTCTCCTTTCTTTTTCTTCTTAAATAAAGGCAAAATCTTTCACCCTAACTACTATAAATAAGTTAATAATATACACTTAATAACTTTATTTAGTAACTCTACATGTTCCATATATGTGATTGTAGGTTTTTAAAATAGCATAAATATATTAAGTATTAATTATTAAATGTTAGGATAAAGGAGGTGTAATTTTGATTCGTATTTATTCCCGTAGGAAATATAGAGCTATCTCTGAAATGATAAGTATTCTAATTTTAATGGGAATAGCTATTGTTGCTGGATATTTCCTATATAGAGCATATGTTTTACAAGCTCAAAGACAACAATTAGCTACGGAGATAGCAACAGAGATCGCTCGTAAAAGAATAGCTGAGAGATTTACATTAGTTGATGGATATATAAAGATCTATGATAATGGAACAAAACATCTCGTACTAGTAATTTATAATTTCGGAGATACAGATATAATGTTTACAAAAATCTATTTACCAGCTGTCAGCGAGGGTGGAAGATTAAAAGTTCTATCATTTGAGGTAAATAAGACGATTAAGATGGGGGACACAGATGTTATATCAGTTAAGATCAATGATCCAACAGTAAGTTATCCACCAGGAATAATTGTTAAAGTCAATATTATGACGGATATAAGTGGTCCATATACATTCGAAGTAAAAACAATTGGGTGATAATAGATGAAAGCTATTACAAACTATATAGCAGCTATTATAACAGCTACAATGATATTTACAAGTGTAGCTTTCTTCATAATATCTAGTCTTAGACAAATAGAGTTAAGCAACTATGCATTAAACACTATGGTTGAAATAAGTGATCGGGCCAGAGAAAGACTAAGTATAAGCTATGTAATCCGTAACCAGACAATCATTATTACATTAGTAAATACTGGAAGTACAGATGTTACCCTCAAACACGCGATAGTAATTGATCAAAACCTAACAGTCTATAAATTAGATGTAAACTATACAACTATAACAATGGGTTCAGTAACAAACCTCGAATTACCGTTGCCAGTACCACCGGATCAATTATATACAGTAAAACTTACCACCACTAGAGGAAACGTATTTGATGTATTATCGTCTATGATTAAACCAATAGATATATATGTATTTGTAAATGAAACAAGTATACAAACAAACCAGCGTTTCGAAATAAAACTAGTTATAAGGAATAATCTTCATACAACACTAACTATTAAATCAGGCGATATAGATATATCGTTCATTAACCATGTTACAGGAGAGAATATTTCAACATATTTTACAGGAGAAAAAGTCTTTCCCAATAAGCCAATAGAGATTCAACCATCACAACAAGTCATTTATGTATTTGTATATGAGTATAGTGGTGGATTAACCGCTGGGACGCCCGTTGATATAGACGTGTTTGTTCATGCATTAACCATTAGACTAGAAGATGTATATAGTTCGATTACATCAATCTACTGTTTTGAGACAAGCTAACAAGACTAGAGCTTAAGTAATATAACGTTTTTTTCATATCTCTCAAGCTCAAAACTATTAGTATCGAGTCTAATAACGGTATATTTCTTAACATGGACTAGGAAGTCTTCAATAGAATGCAAAGGGAGTCTTAGACCTTCGATCCAGTAATGTATAGGTAATATATTTACCGGATTAGTTAGCTCGATCAATTTCCATGCTTCATCTGGATAGATAGTATAGGTTCCGCCAACCGGAATCATCAGTAGATCTACATTTCGTAGCTCATTTATCAACTCCTCCGATGGAATATGCCCAAGATCCCCGAGATGAGCTATACGCTGACCCTCAACAACTACTATATAGACTGTATTTAATCCTCTACGTCTACCCTCATATTTGTCATGAAAAGTCTTAAATCCCTTGATAGTAATGCCATTAATTTCAGTCTCGCCATGAAACTCTCTCAACACCCGTGTACCCTCCTTAGTAACAACCTCTACAGCATTATGGTCGAAATGTTCATGACTTACAAGGACTAGATCGGCTTTAACGTTAGGTTTTTTTAAACCAATACTATATCCATCATGCGGATCAAATACAACAGTATAACCATCACTAGTCTCTACAGATACACATGCATGTCCAAACCATTTAATTAAAACCATATCATAGACACCAAAGAAAATTACATTTCTTGGTTAAGTATTTTTCTTTATTTCAAAAACCTATATTTATATCAAATTATTGAAAACATAAATAAAATGGTGTCCATGGTATGTATGAGTTATTATTAGGTTTTTTTGTCGTGATTCTATTGATACTAATTTTTATACCATCAACCATATTCTTCATGATCCATATTCTTCTTTATCGTATAGGGAAAAAATATGTAGAGCCTAAAAATATTAATTCACGAAAACCCGATCAACTTATTTCTATCGTTATACCCGTTAAAAAAGAACCCATAGGATATATTGATGATGCTTTAAAGAATATATTTGATCTTGATCTAAGAAATAATATTGAAGTATTAATTGTTTCCGATGATCCTAAAGAGTATTATTTAGAATTAAAGGATCTCATAAACAAGTGGCGTAATAGAGGTTTAAATGTCTACCTTTTATGGAGAAGTGAGCCTAGAGGCTATAAAGCTGGAGCATTAAATACTGGTTTATGGTTTGCTAGAGGTAAGTATCTTTTGGTTTTAGATGTAGATAGTAGGTTTGAACGTGACTTATTAATTAAAGCGTATAGTATAATGGAGAACGAACCTGATGTAGTGGCTGTTGTTGGTAGATGGGTTGGTAAAAATAGAGATACACGCGTATCTGAAGCAGTATATGCTTCTATGAAGTTTATCGTGGATTCACTATATAGAGGTAGAAGTTCACTAGGCCTACCCGTATTTCCTCTAGGATCCGGTACAATGTATAGAGTTGATTTTTTGAGAAAAAAACTTAATGGATGGGA
>NJDP01000061.1 GCA_002254665.1 Desulfurococcales archaeon ex4484_58
CTATCCTAGATCCAGGATCACATTTGTGTATCCAGTATGGTTCATACCATTAATATTCACAATGCCTGTCTGGTCGTATATCTTAATATGGTTTATCTACCAGTTAGTAATGGGTTTGATCTCACTCATAGGATTCGTATCCTCGATCGCATACTGGGCACATATAGGTGGATTCTTAACGGGTATAGGGTTAGCACCGATATTCATGGATCGTAAGGTTAAAATGTTCTTAGCATATATCAGAGAGTTGAGGAAGAGATTGAGTGAGTATTCATCTTATTATATTGAAGAAGAATTCTATTGATCTACGGCCTCATCCCCTCATATATAGCTAGTGAGGAAACCATGGCTAATAAACTTACGTATTCGTTAAATGATATATTGTTTTTTCTCAAGTTACTGTCTAGTTCGAATAACTTCTTAGCCCCCTCCTTACTAGCCATTAATCCTTTTTTAAAGGCCTCGTCAATATATTTCTTAGCCCAATCCGGTACTTTATTTTTGATCAAGTCAAGATATAGTGCTACTATAGAATTTTCTGCATCGCCATACTTTTTATAGTATTCTAGGAGCTTCTTGACCAGCTCAACTACTTTGTATTCATATATATCTAGAACAATGAATGCAACCCATTTACTGCTCAATACGCGGAATACATCATTAAAAGTAACCTGCCCCTCAATACCGGCTATCTGTGTTAATCCAGTTGAGACTAGATGTTCGTACATATCCTCCCTATGTACACTCTTAAACGCATCAATTATTTGCCTGATCTCCCTCCAATCATTAATACCAAGTATTAAGTCTAGTGATTTTTTCAATTTACCGGCATCCCGTATTACACTATCTATGTTTGAATGACTTAATGCTACGGAGTATATGATTTGAGGTATTATAGTGGAGGGGTAAACTCTACCTCCATTCCACCTATAAGATTCACGTATAGCCTTAGCTAATAATTTACCAATTCTAATATTAGTTATAGCTAATTCCCCCCTCCTAACTCTCTCTCCATACTCAATAGCTTGTATAATATAGTCTATAACAGAGATTGTATTAGATACTAAAACCTCTGTTTCACGGTTAAACCTCAATTTATGGTAAGCACCGGGTTTTATCGAAGAATAAACAGCTAAATGTATTCCTTCAATCATTGATTTAAGAATAAGTATATCCAATACATTTCCACCAATAATAGATATTATTAATTAGTAATATTAATGAGGTTAAGTAAATAGAGTTTGCTTTAACCAACTGCATACTTAGACACTAGATCTAGTATTCTGTTGATCTCTGCTCTAATATTTTTAGGTATACTCGGTGCTTCAACATTCATAAATCCACGTATAAGAATAGCTCGAGCTTCTTCCTCGGTGAATCCTTTACTCATTAAATAGACAAGTTCTTTTTCAGCAATCATACCAATAGCTGCTTCGTGGCTTAATAGAGCACCTGGTTTTTTAGATGTTATGATCGGGATCGAGGATACTATAGCATTATCTGATAAAAGTAGCCCTAAACACTCAATATGGCCTCTAGTGTTACTACTATGAGCCTCTATATCTGCACGTGCATATACTTGTGAATTATCACGTGCAACTACACGTGAGATTATCTCTGAAGAAGAATTGTTTTCCCCCAATATGGTTTTTGCTCCAAGATCATATATGCCCGAACCGCTTGCAGCTGTTATTGATGCTAAATACGCTCTGCTATTCTTACTTAAATAAACTTTTGGATAGGTTTGAAGAGAAGCTATCGGACTATATACTACATAGTAACTAACATACTCTCCACTCTCCTCAACATAAACCCCAGTCCTAGGTCTAACATGTAACCCCTCGGCCCAGGCATGAATCATTGTATAGGTTAGCCTAGCATTCCTAGCTACATAGAACTCCGATATACCTATATGAATACCTTCACGTACACCATGAGGAACAGCACAACCAGTAACTAAATGAGCTTCTCCCCCCTCATCAACATATACTACGTTATGTGCAAACTGGATCTTCTTCTCCCCTATAATAGCTAGACAAGTATAGATCGGTATAGGGATCCTTGTGTGTGGAGGCACGTATATAAAGTAACCGATCTCACCACCATGCAGGTATGTTGACGCAGTATATTTATCGGTATCGGGTTTTATTATTTTCCAAGAGATCTTTTTAGCTAGATCAATCTCATCCAGAGCTTTTCTTAAAGGCATGATCTTAGCTCCATATTTACTTAGGAATTTCTCCATTATACGATACCTAGCACTCTCATCGATCTGAACATAACTTAATGGGGTCTTCTGGAATCCAAGCTTATCTAAAACATTATCGATCGATTCAAGTTCTTTTTCATTTAGCTCTCCCATACTTGGCTCATCTAGCCTATATTTACTAAGATCTATGTCAGGCCCATATAATGCTGGTTTACTGAGGGCTTTCTCTATAGATTCTCTATCCATTAAATACCACCTTTAAAAGTTCTATTCAAAACCTCTAATCCCCTACTATACCCAAACTTCATGATCACAGGTAGGACTTCATCTGGATAACCATTATACTTTATAGTACCGTTAATCATTATGTGTATTCGATTTATTCTACTCAATTTATTAGTTATCATTCCAGTATGTGTAACGAGAATTACTGCCGTACCACGTGATCTCAGATATTCAATAGCATTAGCTATATATTCAATGCTCTCAACATCAACGCCACTATCTGGTTCATCTAATAATGCAAGTTTAGGTGATTGAAGCATAACTAGATAAAGTTCTGACCTCTTCTTTTCACCACCACTAAAACCTACAAATAAATCTCTATCTAATAGTTCATCTACTCTCAAGATCCTAGCCATTAAACTACAATCGCCACATCCATACTTGCTAATAATAGCTTTGGCTATATCCGAGAACTTAACCCCCTTGATCTCGGGGGGGTATTGGTGAGCCAATGCTATTCCAAGCTTAGCTCTCTCATAACTAGGTTTATCGGTAATATCTAATCCATCAAATAATATTCTTCCATTACATACTCTTATATGTGGTAAACCCATAATAGTTGAGAGTAGAGTAGATTTACCACTACCATTAGGCCCCATGATAACATGTATTTCTCCACGATCAACTGATAGATTAACTTTATTCACAATAACTTTATCATTTATACATGAACTCAACTCCCTGATCTCAAGCAACATTAGAAATCCCCAAAAAAGTAATTTCTTTTTCGAACATGTATGGATGTTGATTCATTAAGATATTTCATAGGAGATTTATTATAGTTTTCGCAATAACTTAGTTATAGGTGATCAGGTTGAGAGCTCATCTTCATAGCCATATAGGCTCTGATGGTTTGCTATTCATCACTTCTTTATCTTTTCAATTAGATAATTAATGATATGATAAGCTATATTTTCACCTGTAGCTTTACGTAGGCCCTGCCATTGAGGGAAAGCATTAGCTTCTAATACGTAATATTTCTCAGATCCCATATCATAGGCTATGTCTATACCTGCGTAATCAAGCTTTAATATTGAGGCTGTCTTAATAGCTAATTCAAAAACCTCTGGATAATCCTTCTCCTCTATCTTAACTCCTCTAGCTCCTTGTGCAATATTAGTTTTCCAACCGGAACCACCAACTCTCTTCATAGCACTAACTACTTGATCTCCAACAACAAATACTCTAAAATCATAGCCCGGTTTGTCTAAGAAGACTTGATAATAACTAGGTAACCCTATATTTAGTAAACTACGTGTAATATGGTAAGCTAGCTCAGGGTCATTTACTAGAGTTGAACCTAAACCTAAACTACCCATTAATGGTTTATAGACTAAGATGTTCTTTCTCTCACAGTATCTCTTAGCAGCATATGGATTCTCTGTTAATAATGTATTGGGTACTGGGATATTGTTTAATGCTAGTCTTAATAAACTTCTCCATTTATCTCTAACATACATTATTGTATCTGGTTGATTGATTAATGTAGAATAGGAAGCCAATGCATCTAATACGCCTATCCTCTTCATAAAAGTATCTAGTGTTATTGTTAAACCAATACTCCTAATCACTCCTCCATCAATATCTATTTTATCTCTAAACCTAACTACAAACACGTGGTTTTCTTCAATATAAGCATCTAATTCATGTATCTTAAGATATAATGGTGTATGTCCAAGCCTCTCTATTTCATTTAACAATTCCTGTGCACTAGTTGTAGGGCTACCACGATAATGTATGACAGCGATCTTCATTCCTAGGAAACCTTATTATCTCCTGTTTTCTGGTTTATTCTCAAATCTTATATAGTTTGCTCAATAGAACAGTTTGTATAGAAATAGCTAGTGAGAGTGTTAAAGCATACATTAATGCACCTATGTTTGTAAACCCATTAATTAGTGTCCCAGTAAGTGAGCCTAGGATCACCGCTATAGATATGAATGTAGTTAATGCTAAAACCTCCTTAGCGCTTCTATGTAGATGAGCATAATAAGCTAGATACAATAATATGATCAAAGCAGTTAATGTCCCGTAGATTATAGATTCTTGACTAAAACTCCAGGTAATATACGTGAACACTATATATAGTATAAACAGTATTAATCCGAGAAACTTTCTTGAGTAGAGTAGTTTATTGACAACCATTTCTATCAATCCATCTAAACTACTCAATAAACCTTAACATCGGATATAGTATTAATAATGGTGTTGTTAATAAGTTTTAATAGTTAATTCAGAAATTATGATGCAGATACATTTTTCATTAAATATATCCTATTTTATAGTGGTTAAATAGTAGAAGAGGATTGCAAAATATATTTGTGCTTCTAAGGGGTCGGTGTTCATAACCATGTTCTCTACTGTGCTATTCATCATATTGTACTTGAACATAAGTTCTCTAGCTAAATACTCCTCTACACTAGTTGATAATAGCACTATGTACTGTGAACTCGGTACTTGTTCTGGTGATTGATAATATGCTTTCAAATTTATTCTTCTAAGAATTTCTACTAAATAAATAGCTACTGGTTCTAGTATTTTAGATGAAGTAACGATCACGTTTTTATTTCGTACAATCCTAGTTAGTTGATCAAGGTATTTATCAATCAATTCCTCAACTATAGGTGTTAATCCCTCTTCAACATGTTGATATAAATGTTTACCTCTAACTCCTAATTTATCTCGATAAATACGTGATAATGCATAGTATGTAGCGATAGACATGATCAGTGTTGCTTCGATCTCGTCTTCTCTCAAAACATATAACTTATTATACCTAGAATAGATTGATTTTACCCTCTCATCTCTAGGTTCAAGTGTGACAACTAGTGTATCATATCCCATAACACGGGCTGATTGAAGAAGGTTTATAGTAGATGCTGTATATGGGTTAGATGTATAAAATAATAAGAAGCTCTTTTCTCTATATGGTAGAACATAGTATGTTATAGCATTTGATTCGTTAAATAAAACGTTTCTATCAATATCCATTGTTAATATAAACCAGTAAGCAATAGATGCTGGTAGATAACCTAGTCTATGGTAAGTTATTATATAATTTCTACCTTTCCCCGAGAAACCGGATCTTAAATTATCTGCTAAAACTCTACTTTCCTCCTCTAATTTAGATATTTTCTTTATAAAAAACTCTAAATTACTGCGGTCTCTAAGCTTTTGCAACAACTACAAAGCTCCTCCTTGGGTTTATCTGGTATTTTCTCTATAATCATGGGTAATAACTTCTTTGCTTTCTCAGTATTTTCTCTCATAACCTTTAACACCTCCTCGGCTGTAACTGGTTTTTCAGCCCATACATCATAATCTGTAACCATAGCTATAGTTGCATAACAGATCTCTGCTTCACAAGCCAAGTTAACCTCTGGTACGAGAGTCATCCCTATAATATCTGCTTTAAAAACTTCTTTCCAAACCCTACTCTCAGCTCTTGTTGAAAACCTTGGCCCCTCGATACATATATAGGTTCCCTTATCATGTATCCTGATACCACTGACCTCTCTAGCCACCTCTAAGATTATTCTACGTAGATGTTCACAGAAAGGATCAGCTACACTAACATGAGCTACTACACCACCCTCAAAGAACGTTGCTGGTCTAACACCTTTAGTCATATCAATAAATTGATCAGGCACCACGAAATCACCTGGTCTATAGTCTTCACGTAAACTACCTACAGCTGAGAAACCAATGATCCATTTAACACCTAGACTCTTTAAAGCCCATATATTAGCACGATAATTTACACGATGAGGAGGATATTTATGTCCTCTACCATGACGAGGTAAGAAGGCTATTCTTCTTCCCTTAAGTGTACCGACAATTATATTATCGCTTGGTGCACCGTAGGGAGTATAGATCTTATGTTCCTCGATATCCTCTAAACCCGGTATTTCATATAATCCACTACCACCAATAACTCCGATCTCAGCTTGAACCTTAGGTTTCACAAACATACTCTCACCACGATATACCTATATAGGTGATTCTATAAATGCTTAACAAACTATATTCAAGATCCTCTGAGAGATTAGTAGAAAAAGCGTAGAGAAATAGAATATACCCTATCAAGTTTCTGTTAAGCTATGAGTAAGATATACTTGTCATGATCCCTATCATACTTTATAATATTCTTTTCAACTAGTATATTTAATGCCTCTCTATAATAGAGTTCACCGACATCTATCCCATACCATTCCTTAAAACCTTCCAAGACTTCCCTATAACTCCATTCCTTCTTACCACTCTCTTTATATGTCTCAAGCATCATCCTCTTAATGAACTGGTAGGTATCCTCTAGTCTAGTCCATGGATACTGGAACCAAGTCCAATCAGTTACCTCTATATAGTAGTAGTCAGGTTTAAATTTAGCAACGCTACTAATCCATTGAAGTGCAGCTGTTCTCACTTCATCTGGTCTCCAATTCTCAACAATATAGTCTCTAGCTAGTTTAAGTGAATCACCAGTATCTACAATATCGTCTACCACAAGTATCTTTTCACTACTCAAATCGATCTTATATGGATACTTAATAATAGCTTTCTCCTCAGCTTTAGCTGCTTCGGTCCAGTGCTGGCTTTGGATACTTAATAGATTTTCTACATCTAGAAAATCACAGAGTAGTCTCGCTGGTACGTATCCTCCACGAGCAAGCGCTACTATAACGTTTGGTTTATATCCATCTTCTCTAATCTTCTTAGCTAATCCATAACTCCATTCAACGATCTCATTCCATGAAACAAGTTTTGTTTTAACACGAACCATGTTCCCATCCATTAATACTATTAATTTCCTTACTCTAAATAATAGTTACCATTATTTCTTGGATGGAAAGACTAGTCTACCAGTTGTTACAAATGCTTTACCGCCAGCGTGTAGTAGTATACTTGTTTTTCGTAGATTCCAACCATATCTCTCATAATAGTTTTGGTCAACGTGGGTAGCTACAACCCTAGCTATCAATAGATCACTCTCTCCAACCATAACACTCTTCTCCAATACACACTCTAAGAAACCAAGTACATCTTTAACGCCAGGTGTCTTGATCTTTTTAGATGGAATAACCTCTAATCCTAGCTCTCTGAACTTATCAATTTCTCTACCACTAACTGTTCCAGCACGGTAGACGATATTAACCATGCTATCATTAACAACATTGATCGTGAACTCTTTAGACTCCATAATATACTCGTATGTCAGAGACTTCCTCCAAATAGAAACAGCTACTAGTGGAGGATCATCGCTTACCGGGGTAACCCATGAAGCAGACATAACATTCAATCGATCACCCTTTCTAGAAACGATCAAATATACTGGTCTAGGGTGGAGAACATGGTAATCTTCAGGATCGATATCTACATACATAGATATACACCAAAACCAAGCAATTAACAACTAAATAAGATGTTATAGAAGCTAGAGAAAATAATTATTAACTACGAAATTTTACACAACATATAATAGGTGCGGGGGTGCCCGAGCCTGGTCAAAGGGGCCGGGTTGAGGACCCGGTGGCGTAGGCCTGCGTGGGTTCAAATCCCACCCCCCGCATTATTGATCTTGCTTGTTTCCATTGATGATATCGAGTTCCATAGCAATATACCTGGCTAATAATTTAAGCTTCCGTGGATTGATCTTGCCGCTAATTTTTATCTATGCTTTATGGGCTAGGTAGGACAAGATTATCTCGTCTAAACTACCTAGTATTTTTCTCGACCATCAACCTATTCGTAGACGTAGAGACGGCTCTTAATCTGTTTAACAAAAGAAAGTCAATGTAGCCTCAACTCTATCCTCAACCCCCTATACACCACAAACACCACTAAAGAGTTAGGAATCCTCTAGGTACTATTTAGTATTCTAGCATTTTTCTATCAGCTCGCATTATAGTATATGGGTGTAGTGTTGTGGAGGGAGTTGAGGATAGGGTGGTTAGTTCTTGTTTTTGTGTTTGAGATCGTATTATCTTAGCTTTACGAGGATTGGATATGTGTCTTTTATGGCTTGTTCTACTACTTTATCCCAGGTTGTTTTCTTTTTACCAGTCTTTTTCTTAACCACTTTACTACACCATGTTTATCTATCTTGTTCTCCGCAGCTAATATAGCTAGCTCATATAACTTGTTTTCTCCTTAAGCATATATTTATTCCTATATAGAAAACCCACTAGCATTGTAAAAGCCAAACATTTAT
>NJDP01000062.1 GCA_002254665.1 Desulfurococcales archaeon ex4484_58
ATACGATATTGATAGTGATGTTTAATCATGGAGTACATATCACAACATTAGATCTACCAAAAGCCGTTATTGTATTTAGTGTTCAGGGTATAGGATCTACTAAATTCTCAGTACTTTACGGAACTATAATTAATGATACCTTAGAGTATACTCTAAATATATATGGTATACAAGAGGATTCCATAGTACTTTTAACAGAAACTACTATACCAGATGTTATAGCTACTTATAAAGTATTTAGTATAAAGAATGAACTAGGAGAAAAATACTACATACTATACTATACAGTATCTGGTGGTCTATATTTATATAGGATAGATAGAGAAGGACTAGTGTTTGTAAAACATTGGTTGATCACCAATATAACGTATTTTAATGCTTTATATTCAAATAACAACTTAGACATAATACTACTGTTGCAGACTGGCGGTAATGTTACTTATCCACTTAAAGCTTTATATTTCATAACAACTAAGTTATTACCTACAAAACCCTTAGAACGCAAAACAATAGTTACTGAGAAATATGTTTATATCTCATGGAAACCTCCATTGAACCCTGGTATATCGGAGGTTAAGTATTACATTGTTATTAGAGACCTAGAGATAATAGCATATCTACCGGTAGAACAGACATGGTTTAACGATACTTTGGTTGATCTAGGCACTCCGCATATCTATCAAATACTAGCTGTAAATAACGCTGGTGAAAGCGAGCCCCTTGTGATAATTACACGTGGGTATACTAGGTTATACTTCATAGACCCTATTATAAAGGCGTATAGAAACGAGCAAATAGCAATAAGAGTTAAATTAATATCCATTAATGGAACACCTCTTCCAAACTATAACATTCTATTTTATATATATAATGGCTCGCATTGGGTATTACTAGGTAAAAATACAACTAATAATGATGGTTATGCAGTATTTATTGTTAAGTATAACGGTGTTTCAACGACTAAGTTTAAAGCGGTATTCAACGGTACAAGTCTATATACGAGCTCGACAAATGAAATCACTATAGAGTGGATTAAAAAACCAGTTGTGTTAAGTATTGATTTATTAGTGAATAAGATAATAGTTAACAACTCGATAACATTTACCGTGAAATTATCAAGTATAGATGGTAAACCATTATCTAACACAACACTCTACCTATACAATGGCACTAGGTTACTAGGGGCAACAATAACTGATTGGAATGGTATTGGTGTATTTAATTTGTTCCTAGATAAACCCGGAATATATAATCTAACGATAAAATATAGTGGTTCGGAGTATTATGATGAAGCAGTAAACTATACATTACTTATCGTTCAACATAGAGTTGAATTATACTTTATACTAACTAATTATAAGATATTAGATAATGGAACTGTATTGTTTATATTTAAAGCATTATTGTTAATAGATGGTAAACCATTCCCGAACCAAACAATATTCTTTTACAAGAAAGGATCATGGATATTTATAGGTTCAAACACGACCGATCCTAGTGGAACAGCTACACTATATTATCTCGACGATAATATACAGGACTACTATATCTTTAGAATAAACTATACATCAACTAATATATTAATACCTTCAACCTACGACTTAATTGAATTAAAACTTACAATAAACAATATAAGCTATACACTTAACAATACATATAACGTAGTAGATGAGAACAATAATGAGAAAAACAATACAGAACAATTAATAGATATTGAAAAAGTACCTCCATTACCAGAACCACCTATATATCTACTAATACTGTTCATAACATTATTATTAGCGTATCTGAGAAGTAAGAATAGAAACAAATAATTTTTTACCTCTAACTTATTCCTTAACCTATAGGTTATGTTTTTCTATTTTTAATTCTATTCCCAGATAATATTTATGATGTAATAGTATTTGTTTCTATGGAGGTTTTAATGAATTGAGTATTGACAAGAAGATTAAAGCTCTTGGTATTGGTAGGTTCCAAGTAATGTCTTTATTACAGGCTGTTAGATATTATTTGTTTAACAGGGATCTTGATAAAGCTAAGAGTTTTGGTTTAAACCGAGCAATATTCTATGCATGGGCTAAGTATTATGGTTCAAAGTATCCACGTAGACTATTGAGAGTCGAAGAAGAACTACGTAGACAGATTATGAGGGGGGAGAAACCAGTTAAATGTCCCAATGGTTACGTTGAGGTTTTGGGTGAATGTATTAAGGTTTCACCGCATGGATACTTTGAGATGGGAGGTATTGAACAATCACCATATGATTTCGATCGTCAAGTAACATATAAGATTAAACCATTAATTGATCCAAGTAAAGCTTGGGAGGAAGCATTGAAATATGTATCTAGCTTCCCAGAATACATACTTAGAGATCCGGTTAAATTCTATAAATACGTATATGAACCGATACGTGATAGTTTCTTTAAGGACCTATTAGAGAAAGGCCGGGTTAAGCCTCCGCGTGAAGTATTAGAGAGGCTTAAATCATTAGAGGATATGGTTAAGAAGAGTCGTGAGAAACAACGTAGTATTCTTGATTATAGTAGTGAGTGTCAATGAATATAAAAATCTATTTAATACTTATACTCGGGTTCACGGGTGGATTAGTGAAGATACTTGGTAGTATACTCCATGGTTCTAGATCCTTATTCGTGGATGCACTCACTTCTTTTGCTAATCTGGTATCGTTACTAGCAACTATTTATTTCTATCGTGTCAGTAGAATGCCTCCAGACCATGATCACCCATACGGTCATTATCGTTTAGGTTTTGGTGGTTCATTTGTATCATTAATAGCTTACGGGTATGTAGCTGGTATAGCATCTATGGAGCTTCTCTATAGTATAGAATATACTGTTGAACTAGAATCTCTATATTATGCATTAGCTGGTCTACTATTATATGGTCTAGCAATTTATCTTTCACTAGAAATAGGTGGGTTCTTTAAAGCCTATGGATTATTCACCATAAGCGAACTATATGAGAGTATGGTAACACTCATAGCAGTTGTTGCTGGAGCACTATACTCTTATCTAATAGATTATATTGGAGCAATCGGTTTAACACTCTATATATTCTATGAACTATTCAGTATAGGACGTGAAACATTCTATTCAATGATCGATAAAACAGCGCCACAACAATTACTCGAAGAGGTTAAAAGAGTATTCGAAGAAATGGGTTTTCAGATAACTGATCTTAGGATCAGATGTATTGCTTCAAACATTTACCATGGTGATATAAGAATAAAAATGTATAGAACAATGGATTTAAATAATGCATATAGATTGATTAAAGAACTAAAAAAGTATTTAAAAGAAAAATACAATTTGGAATTAGTTGTTGAGATTGATCTTCATTAACTAAACTCTATCATCTTATAGTGGTTTGTTCTAGATACGTATTGAATTCATCAAGTGCATGCTTTATACCTTTTAAGAGTTCTTCATATTCTTTATCATACTCTAATACAAGATAACATTGTCCCCTATATTCTTCAACTATTTTTTCCTCTTTAGTCTCTGGATCAATTATCAATACTTTCTCTTTTTCAAAGAATTTCTCTAACGCTTCACGTACATCTTTAATCGCTAATAATGGTACTCCATACCAATACTCTACAAGCATTATGACAGAACCATTTGCATCTATCTCAATCTGTTTCTCCTCACCAGTTACTATACCAAGTTCCTTAATAAGTTCTCTATTATCTTTTGTATAGAATAATATTCTTTCTTTCACACCCAATTTCACATCAGCAGGCACATTGAATACTTCTCTATAGGCATCAAGATCGACTCTTGAGACTAGATAGTCTGTATTTCTAATCCTTAGATAGTTTCTGATCCTCTCTAATAGAGTTTTTCTATCTAATTTCATTCTTCCTTTCTCATACAATTCATCAATTATATCTAATAGATCTTTAATTGTAAGAACTATACTTTCTAAAATAACTTTTTCTCGGTACTTGTGATTCTCAATAATATATTCTATGATTTCATCTCTTTCAGCTGGTGATATAATATTGTTAATTATAAGTCCGTGTAGTACCCTTGATAAATATTTATGGATACTCTTCTTTAATGTATCAAAGGCTTTACTATACATTGTTTCTTTTTCTTTCAATTCCTCCTCTATTTTTTCTAACTCTTTCTCATAATCTTTGATTTCATTATCTATATTATTTATCCTGTTCATTATACTGATCCTTAAACTATTAAGAGCGTTACGTATTCTATTTATATAGTTTATCTGAACATCATTTCTTCTCCTCTCTATTCCTTTTATAAGATAACTCATCTGCGGCATTAATGTCTTCTGTAAATAGTCGCTTATCCAACAATCACTTCGTCCTTTCTTGAAGATATGTTTTTCACAATCATCATGAGAATTGCTTTGTAGTTTTTCTAATATTTCATTTATTTGTGATGTTATATTGTAAATATTACTTAGTATTGTACCTAATTTATTTAATCCGTTAAATAGAGTAGAGAGACGTTCTACCTCCCCTATTATCATGTTCCTCATTTTTTCAATTTCGTGTTTCATTATATTATTTATTGAAGTTTCAATTATGTTTTCTACATTAGTTAAGATCCCCTCTATATTAGGTAGATATATTTCCTTCAACTGTCTGGTTATATCTCTAAGTCTATCTTTAGTAATCTTCCTTGAGTCTTCATAGCTATTTAGTGCTTCTTTTGCATGTTTATTTATGATTTCTAGACTACTATAAATATTCTCGAGTTTATTAGTTAAGCTCTCTATGTCTGCATCAAAGTTTTCATATCCCTTTATTGTAACTTTAATTTTGCCGTCAAGCGCGGTCTCAACGATCTTTAAAAGTTCCTCTAACTCCTTTCTTCTTTCCTTGTTTTGTTCTATTCTATTCTTTATTTCTTCTCTTCTATGTTTATATCTATTGATATCGTCTCTCAAAGATTCCACTTCTCTAAGTCCTTTTAACTCTACTTTTGGTAGAGAAATTATATCGACACTCTTAGTTGCTATTAATGTAGAAGTTAAAGCTAAGGCTGAAGGATATGGTTTTTCTTCCCCAGTATCAGGGTCTCTATAAGTTTTCCTCTTCATAATCTCACTAAATGAAGCTTCCACCTCACTTATAATCCTTGCTACATTATCGGCTACTAAAGGAATAGCTGTTTCTTTTACACTCAAAATCGCCGCAGATACTGCACTCAATATTCTACTGACATATCTGTCATGCAATCTATATACTTCCTCTACATCTCCCCCTTCAAGGTTATTGTATGTAGTCAGTATTATTCTAGTATTAGTGAGTGTATATGGTTCAGTTTCAGGGAGATCTGTTGTTCTAGCGATTTCGTCAACAAGATTATCTTTATAACCTTTATTTCCTTTCTCATATAGGTACATTAGATCCAATAATGCTGCTCCAGCTGCGGCTAATAGATGATCTTTACCAAGTGGTGCATCTTCTGGTGGAAACTCCCATTGTAAGCCAGTCGGTAAATTCAGTATTAGCATATATTCTGTTCTATCATGTATGTTTCTACTTAATCTCTTTAAATGTTGTCTAAACAAATTCAGTATATCTATGAATGAACCAGAACCAAATCCCCCGCCAATATTTAATACAATGGTTGTTATAAATCTGAATGCTTCAGATAGGGGTGGTTCGTTTACTATATCATTTTGAATATCACGTTTAAATGCTTCGGATATCTGTCTTGCGGCATTAACTGTTAACAGTCTAGCTAACGGTCTGTATCTCTGAACTCCCCTTCCTAATCCTAACCCTCCTCTAATATTTTCTATTTTATAATTCCAATACTTGATTATTGGTGTATATTTTCGTATACGTGCACTTGCATATCTTAGAATCCCTAATCCTCTCTCTTCAAATAAGCTCCGGTCAGGCTCAATATTTATAAACTCATCATTTTCTCGTATTATACGATTTCTAATAAGCTCATTTATTTTATCTTCTGTTGTGAGATCAAATATTTGTACCTCAATGCCAGGGACAGCTCGAGGAAAACGATCATACTCTTTACCAAGAAGTGTTGTTAGCATTTCTTTTGTAGGCCTTATTGCAGATAATACGTATTCGTATGCTATCTTCGAGCCAACTCCTCCCAGATATATTTGATACATATATACCAATACATTCTCCCCCAACATAACCGAGTAGCATAGAATACTTAATAATACCTACACTTAAGTATAATTACTAATGTAAATTATAAAAAGTTATCTCATAAATACACATTCAATTACAAGTGATTAAGAAAATTAATTTAGTTAAATAACTATGCATTATCCAATTTCTAATTTTAATTGGTCTAATATAGTTAAACATAATTGCTCCATAGAATAATATATCGTAGTATAGTATAAATTAATATACTAGAATGACATATTAAATTACTGTATCTAGGTGACTGATATGAAGATTTATTTCTTAATCGATCTATCACTAAGTATTTGTTGGGAAAAATATGTTCAAATGATACCATATATGGTAGAGTTAATGGTTTCAAGTTTAAAAAATAGTTTATGTAAAGGAGTCGATCAAATTAAAATATATTTCTTCCACGGAGAATATAAGGGGTTTGTTGAATCAATTGGTGCTTGGGATCTTTCAAAAGAGTATTTATCGATCATCGACTCTGTATTCGAGTATTTAACGAAGAGAGGATATAAGTGTGGTGAATGGTCTCCATTAGTTAAAGCATTAACTCGTGTAGTAGATGATGCTGAGCCAAGTTCTCTTATAATTATAATATCTGATTTTGCAGCAAATACTAAGGTAAAGGAATCTGAAGTAACTAATCTTATAGGGAAAATTGAAGAGAAAAATATTGTGTTAGTACTTGTTCCATTATATAGAGAGAATATTGAAAGCAAAGAAATGAAACTATTATTCAATAAAATTCTTAAAAGTAGAATCGAGAAAAGTATAGTAAGTAGAGAGGATGAGAATAGGGTTCAAAATATAATTAACAATATGAAATCAACCCTCGATCTAGTAAATATAGCTAACATACTAGACCTGCCATTAATTCCAATTTTTAATGAACTAGCTACAATTAAGCAACAATGTTATAGAAACAACTATTTTGATCATGAATGTTGTCGTGAAAAACTCAATACGTTGCAATCTTATGTACAGCAAAGGCTAAATAGGATATGTAAAATATTTACTAACGCTTAATAACTTCTATGATAAATATATTTTCCACTACCCGGTCTACCGATCAATTCTCTATCGATGATCATTGGCTTACCATTAATCAGTACATGGATAGGGTACCCATAGAACTCGAAGCCATCCCATGGACTCCAATCAACCTTATGATGATGCTCTTCTGCTTTGTATTTAAGAGGTTTCCGAGTATCTATTACTACTAGATCGGCATCGCAACCAATACATATAGTTCCTTTTCTTGGATAAATACCCATTATCTTAGCTGGATTCTCGGCAATTACTTTTATAAATCGATCAAAGCTCAGTCTACCGGATTTTACTCCATATGTATAGAGGAAAGGTATCATGATCTCCAGGTTAGGTATACCTCCCCAAGCCTCCCATATACTCTTCTCTTTCAAATCTCGAGGCGATGGTGCATTATCACTTACATAAGCATCGATCAAACCATTAGCTAGAGCCCTCCATAGCTCTTCTACATCATTTTTAGTTTTTAATGTAGGTGCTAGTTTTAAGTAGCCACCGTATTTCTTAGAGTCTTCACGTGTAAAGAACAAATGATGAGGACAAACCTCAGCTGTTATCTTTGCACCTCTACTCTTTAAATACTTTAAAGCATATACACCTTCACCACTACTTAGATGAGCAATATGTATATGTGTCTCGGTTTCTAAACCCATATATCCAATTCTTAAAATAGCTGATGCTTCAGCATAGCCTGATCTATGCATATGATATGCTAATGGATCATCTCGATCTCGATACTTTGATTCACCATAATCAATAAAAGCATCATCCTCAGCATGAATAATAGCTACACCATCCACGCTCTTAATAGCATCCAGTATATAGAGATAATCGTTTTCATCGGGCTTAAATGGTCTAGCAGTAAATACTTTAAAACCACGAACACCATGATCAGCTAATTCTTTAACATTCTTAATGTTACTACGATTCATAAAACCAGCTATTATACCAAAGTTAACATAAGAATCTCTACTAGCAACACCGATCTTCTCCTTCAAAATATCAACATTATCCACGTAGACACGTAAAGGCATATCATATACTGTTGTTAAACCACCATAGAGACTAGCTAAACTACCACTCCCCCAATCCTCATGATCAACATACTCTGGATCATATATATGAGCATGAATATCTATACCACCAGGCAACAATACCTGACTCCCACCATCAATAACAAGATCAACGTCTTCGAACTCACGCTTAGAAATCTCTCTTACAACACCATTCTCAACCAAGACATTAGATTCAATAAAATCATTAAACCATAACTTAACATTCCTGATCAATATAGAATCAGTCATCTACAACAACACTCACAACTATTTTTATGATAAATGATTATTATAGAACCTAATAGATATAAGTTAAACTATAAAAACACTAGATTCAATATACTAGGTGTCATA
>NJDP01000063.1 GCA_002254665.1 Desulfurococcales archaeon ex4484_58
GAGAAGCGGTTGATGGTGCATCTATCGTTATTATTGTCGATGCTTCTCTTATCTCTAAATATATGATGGTTGATGTTGTATTCAATTTATCATTATTGTAGATGTCTCCTCCGGGGTAATAGAATGTCAGGTTGTAATATCCACTCATACTATAATTGAAATTCCAACTCCCAACTCCTCTAGTCAATGTTACGTTTTCAATCCATGAACCATTAACGTATACCTCAATAATAGTATCTATCTCTATTAAGTTGTCATTTTTATCTCTAAGTTCAATTGAATAACTAGCATCTTCTCCATAATATATTATTGAGGAACCAGTTACTATTAATTGAGTTCCTAAGATATACCATTCAGCTTTTAATAATGTAGAGTTACTGGTTGGTAATAGTTCTATACCATCGATCCGATCACCACCATTATATACGAATGTTATATTATAGACTTCCGCATCACTTGGAATATAACTCCAAGAACCAGTACCGGATGTTAGAGTTAATGTTTCAATGTATGTATTATTGATGTATATATCGATATTTAGTGTTGCAGATATAGTTGTTCCGTTGGGATAGGTTACTGATATACTATATGTTGCGGTACGACCTACATATACCATAGTTGGACCAGTTACTTTAATTACGGGTTTAACATATACTATGATCCTCATAGTTACTTTTACGGTATTATTGTTTAATCCAAGGTAGATAATTGTTGTATTCCAACCATTACTTGTAGAAGCATTTATGTAGAACTTAGCTGTGGTATTAGGGTTCCATAGATATGCTTCTACATAGTAGATGCCACTAGCATTTGTATATCCGGTGTAATTATACCAATCGTACGTACCACTAGTTAATGTTGATAAATTATATGTAGTTATATTAACGAAAGCATTAACTGCTAATTGATCACCCTCATACACCTCTATAGTTATATGTGCAACATACTTGTCCCAGATCTCCTTGAACCTATTAATATATGTTTCCGCCAAGGATCTCCAGTGAATAATTATTGTGTTCTCATCATTACTAGATAAACCGGAAAATGTAGGGTTAGTGCTACCCGTTGCTACTATTTCTCTATCAATTATGAATAGTTTATGATGTAGAATCTGTATACCCGGTTCTAATGGTTCATCATATGTTAATGTGGTTGGTACCCTATTACTTATCAACTTATAATACTCCGTTCCACTAACATCTTTCTCATTATACGATATAATTACTTTTACATCTAAATCATTCTTATATGCTGTTACAAGTGAGTTACCTATACTATTTAATGTCAATATGTATGTTGCTACATAAACTGATGTTGTAGCTGATAAAATGTAATTGTTCCAAGCATTCTCTAGATCTGTTCCCTCCTCGGGCTGGAAGTAATATTCTATTCTAACCCATGTACTGTTTAGTAATATAACTTGATCGCGTAGCTGTGAAGGTGTAGGATCTCCTCCATGAAATACCCCTTTATACCTCATCTCTATGAATTCATATATGTATGGTTTGCTAAACCATGAACTATGGATCTCAAGTACATCGTTGTATTGGTAACTAGTATCTATAACTGTATATGCTGAATCAACTAGATTAGCTGAACCAATAAATGTTACTACACCATCGATCACAATAAACTTATTATGCATTAAACCAGTACCACTCTCAGCTTTAACGTATATACCGTTATCTCTCAAATAATCCAATGGATCGGTATAGAGATGACCACCATCAACCACGACAGCAATCCATACACCACGATTCTTAGCATTAACTACTTCCTCAGCGATCCTCCATACTAATGAGTTTTCTGATTGGTTAACCCAGTTATAGATCGCTATGTAGATGTATGATTTAGCATTCCTAATAGCGTTGATCAAAGAATTTAATGCAGCTTCTCCCTGGTCTGGTGTAAAGTATACTTTTAGATAGGGATCGCCTAGATAGATTCCTATCAACTCGTCTTTATATAGACTATTACTGGTTGAGATCATCTTTAATTTCTCATATATAGATGACCAGTCACTTGTACCCCATGAAGCTATCCCTAGGAATAATCGGTCTGTATTGTAGTATTGACTGAATACTCTACGTTCAATTATTGCTTCAAAGAATCCATTGATCGGATCCCATTTATAATCTATAAGCCAGGAAGCACCTATCAATACATCTTTAGTATCATATATACCGTTTATCTTCATCCATAAACCATACCATCCATTACTCTCCTCCATACCAACATATATGTCAAAATATGGTATATACCCATACTTAGTCCATGGATGGGGTAGTGATCCACGACTTGGATCTATTGAAATGAATAGGAATGTATCATATCCACTACCTTGAGTTGTCGTATTAAATCCTATGTATAGATAATTCGTTGTATCGTTTACAAATAACATTTGGAGTACTGTATTTGTTGTGTTTATCCACATGATCCGAGATTCATGATCGACTACACCATCCAATATATATCTAGTATCGACTACTCTACCCAATACGTATCTTAGAGTAGATGATCTACTGTTTTGGTCTATTGCTGTAAACTCTAATATAACATTTTCACCGGGTGTTAATGGGTCGGTTATTTGTACATAGTAGTTTCCAGGTAGATCGGTTTCTTCGTTCATAGTATACGTGTAGATTTGTGTTCCAACAAGTACTTTGAGTGTAACTGATGATAATGTACTAGTATCCCATACATGTATCTTAATCCATGGTTGTGAATCACTGTAGAGTAGTCCGGGTTTATAGTTATTGCTTGGTATCTCGTACCATGCAAAAGTTATTATTGGAGATGCATAATCGTCTAATGTTATTTGTTTAGATATATTAATTGCTCTCGTAACTGCATATGTAGAGTTGCTATACCAATCAGTAGATGGGTAGTAGAACCAATCACTCTGTAGAGCTAAACCAATCCAATACAATATATTGTTTAACCTAGGATCATTTGGATTATAGTTCTTCGAGTTTAAATAATACGCTAATGCTCTAGTAATATTATTGTACATTTTCTGTTCATTAGAGTATTTACTTGGATATATCCACTTAGTAAAGTAGGGGTCACCCCATCCATTATCAGTATTCCAACTACCTGGTTCAATAAATGGTAGTTTAGCATAGTTCCATGTAGAATCATTTATTGGATTATATACATTCTTTAAATACCAACCCGGTGATACAAATTTTACATAGCTATATGATGAACCGGGTGTTGTTACATTTTCAATTAATCTTTTAACAAAACTCCACCATGTAGATTGGTGTGTATATGGGTCTCCATTATCTCCATCTAGGTCTATTACTAGTATGAATGGTCTATTTGGATCAGTATTGTATTGTTGTAAATAGTTTATGATCTGGAAGAACCAATCTACAGCTCCATCTATATTATCGTTCGTGAAATACATTATTGCATGTAACAATACACTCATGAATCTATTACGTGGAAATACTACTATTGACCCATTATTGGTTTCTATAGCATGTGGTCTAAGACCTATATATGGGTTCATTACGTGGGAATACTCTGTACCACTATATGTGAAGCTTAAATAGATCCAATCATTAGCGATGTTTTCAATCGTGTATATAAGGTCTGTTTTATCTCTACTTGTGATCTCGTTGTTTGTATACCATACTTCTGGTGTTCTACGTGGTGTTGGATAATCTCTGAATATTCTATAGATATGTAGATCATCTGCGATCGTATAGTTGTATCCTAGACTAGCTAGTAGTGATAATGATTTATTGTCTAATGCTAGTTCTGGTGGATGATAACCAGTTATACCTTCAAAACCTGGTGTTTTACCTGTAAGGTTATGTAGTTTTTGACTATGTCTCTGGATCTGGTCGAGTAATAGTTCTCTAGCTATACTTTCATTGCTTATACGTGTAAGCATTGGTGTTAATATATAGTGATAGGGTGTTGATAAGAATTCTACGTGATTATATGATCTACTACTCCAATTATCGAGTATATAACCATATTCCTCGAGACCAGTTATGCTTGGTCCACATATTGATAGATTTTCAAAATTTTCTATTAGTGTACCAGTTATATCTATAGTTATATTTGCTGGTAAATTATTGTTTTCTATGTAATCGATCAAGTCTAGTATATAGTATGTATAGATTTGTTTACGTGTATAGAATACTTGATAAGGAGTACTAGTAGTATCACTTACAAGTTTACATATATTACGTGATACATCATATATTGGTTGGTGAATATGAAGTATTAAGGCTACATAGAATGGTACTGTTTCATTTTGAGCATCTACTACACTATTATTACTCGGTAATACTATTAATTGTAGTAATAGGAGCGAGAATATTAAGACTACATATAATTTATTACTCACCATACGCTACACCCTCTCACGCGAGAGAGGTTTAGTGGGTGAAGGGAGAGATAAAGTATAGTGCAGGAGTAGTGTCTATCTTATGATATTTTATTGTAGAATCAAAATGTAATATTTTTTACTTTCATAGAAATCCTTGAAATTAACAGGAATATTTAAAAATAAGTGTAAACTCTAAATTTATATCCATTATCCCTGTACTGTATATTTTTGATTAATTACTTATTATAACTATGATCCATGGTATGATCACTTTATTTTGTATTGCTGTATATAGATAAGTCAGCTTGAATAAAATCTGTATATGGGGGTGGCTAATATGGTACTTATGAAATAATTTTTTATATAATAGGTTAAATCAGCACTTATCGATATATTCTTGCTTTAGACGCTCATAGTCAAAATATGTGCTTATCTTTATCTGGAAACTATTCTATAATATTATTAGGGTTTAGATCATATATCACGTATAGGCTTATACTCTAGTTCATGTAGTTCATGATTAATTGTATAAAATGACAGATTAGATATTAATAAAGCCTTTATTCCCGTTAAGGGAGTATTGTCGATTAATGTAATATTTAAACAACCCCTTCCTCCGCAAATATAAGTTTAACGATCGTAATATTTATTTCTAAAATATTCTCGAGAAGTAATGTATGAAGGTATCTATTGAACAAGACTCTGCAGATCTTATTTTCAATGCTTCTAATAAACAATACCATGTCTAAGTCTAGTATTGCTATATTGCATTGTTGTATCTCTCTACTATTTCTTTTAGGTTTGATCTATTTATTCTGCGAGTTACTAGGATGAAAATAGGTAGTGCTACCACTAATAAAGCTAGGATAACTAGAATATTAACTCTTTTTTCATGTTTATCCTCTCTTTATGTTGCTTTTTTCCATATTATTTTATTTGAAATAAATACGGTGTTAATAGATTATGAAGAGTAGGTTTTGATCGAATAAAGTGATTATAAGGAAAAAGAGATACAATTGTCTAACTGGTATGATTATATGTCTATTGGTTTTAAGACTATATATTGAAAGTGCTGTATTAAGTAGTGTTAGGGGTAAAAGGAAGTGTGGTGAGGATATAGAAATAATTGCTTCAGAAAATCTATCAGTCCCTAGATCTACGATCCAGCCTTTGATGCCCCTCTTTAGACCTCTAATTCTAGCTACTAAACCATCAAGAGCATCTAATATCAAGACTAAAAATAATAAAATGATAGCCAATATGGTGTATCTATATATTAAAAAGATTGGAATAAATATTGATAAAAACAAGCTAATTCCACTAATTTTATCTGGATGGATCTTCGATAACTTAAACGCTATACCCCTAAAAATCTTCTCTAATATAATCTTACCATATACTGCTATCTCTAATCTACGAGGCTCAGTCTTTCCATTTAATTGTGGTCTATATAGTTCATTCTCTGCTTCATCTTCTACCTTATCCGCTTTAACGATACTATAATATAGAAATAATATAATGAAAGGAATAGTTAATGGTAAAAGGAAATTGTATCCAATAATGTATAGATAGATTATCGCTAATGTTAATGTAACATATAGATCGAAATAAGCTAGATCCTTTAAATTCTTTCGAGGCGCTAAACCATAAAACATGATAGTATCGTTATATGGGAAGAAAGGTCTAGTTGGTCTTGTTAATGTATCTAATAAATAATGAGTAGTTATTCCTATATAAAATCCTAAGCCTAACCCTTTATCGATAATCATATATATTAATAGAGATATTGAACCAAACACTATAAAACCAAAGAGTTCATGATATCTCGATCTTATATGGGGGCTGAATCTTTTAGTTTTTAAGGCTTTACCCATATAAGGTATGTGATCGAGATCTATTATAATAGACCCTATTAATGCTGCTATATATGTTTTATCAAACAATAGATTAGGTATTGTAGGCGGTGTATTTGTAGCTCTTACTATATAACATAATATTATAGAAAATAGTATATGTGCTATTAAATTCAAAATATCACCTTTCTATTCACAATAATAAATACTAGATAAACCGAATAAAGCATGTAACATATAAGATCCTTAAGAACTATATATAAGTTACTACTAAATCTTCTCCCTATCTTTTCGTGTAGATATGTTGATAAATCTAGTTTTTCAATACTATAATTAGAGACTTCTATACTATAATTAAATTTAGGATTAGGTTTTATACCAAAACCATGATTTTCCGATACTATATATGTTCTTATCCTATAATTTTCTAATTTTAAATACACATTATCATATATAGCATATGTATCATTTACTACCGTTACTATGATGTTGCGATGCATATGGTCTCTTAATATGATCTTTGATGGAAAATCTTCATTTAATTTAATTACTAGGGGTTCAATATCTTTTGTCGAACCATAATATAGAGCTCTAAAAAGTCTATACCCCGGTATATCAACGTCTTCGTCTTCCCATACTATATAATATGTGATTGTTGTGGTATTGCAGGTGTAATATACATTTATAATTTTATAGTCTCCATTATAGTCTACTATTATAGGTCTATACTTATATGCTAATGAATAATCACAAGTAGAATTTTGATATTCGAAGACATAAAATCCAGATACATATATTAGTGAAATTACTATTAGGAACCATAGTATAGCGTATATTATATATCTTAACCTAGTTTTTCGCATCATTAAACACCTTGAATAAAACTACTTAGTACATCTAAGAGATTTAAACCTATAAGTGTAGTGACATATATAAAGAGGATTTCGATGAGTCTACTCGGTTCAATAATTTGTTCTGGCTTAATAACGTTTCTTAAGATAAGTAGATCAGCTACATCATCTATGATTTTATAGTAATCGATCTCATTATTTCTTATGTATAAAGCATATCGTTCATGTATCATGTTTGATAGATATTTTTCGATTTCATTGAAGAATCGGAGATATCCCTTATATATTATAAGATATATTATAATAATTCCTATTGCAAGAGTTATAGGGTTTATAACTAGATATACATTGAAGATCGAAGAACCAGATTCAATATATTTATGTAGTTCAAGGTCTTTAACCAATATTAGAAATGTGCTAAATACTACAACGACGAATATAGGGAGTCTTTTAAATAGCTTAATTAAACCAAGATCACCAACAACAGTACCTATTAAGAAGGTATTTAATAAAATCTTATCATGAGTCTTTATCTTTAACCATGCTAGAGGGAAAATAACATAAAAGAGGAATTCAGCAAGTGTAAGTAGAACAATATAATCTATTATATGTTTAATAGTTGTTAAGATCTGGATTGCAATAGAGTGTTTAGTCACTTCAGGAATATCATATAGCGTTATGTATTGACTGGGATTCTCAAACCATCGAGGAAAGAAGTAAAGTAGTTTATAGATGACAACATATATTACTATAACAAGTATTAATACTAGATCGAGGGCTAAAAGAACAGTATTAAAATGCCTAGGATCTACTTCATAGAGTTCTTTTTCACATATATCTATTTTGCCTTTAATTTTCTCTCTACATTCAGGATTTTTTATTTCGTAGATATCATCTATGATCTTAGTGTATTGATAGATCTTGGAGAATTTGAAATATAATAAAAGGAATGTTAATATTCCCCATTCAACGAAACGAAGTAGAGGAGTTACAATGAGTTTATATTTAATAATAGCATGTAAACTGCCATATTTGTCTAATGTGTAAGCTAAATAAAGTAGTAGTATTGTGAAAGATAAGATCGTGTCTATAATTATTATTAATATTGGATGTTCATGTATGAAATTAATACACTTTCTATATAAAGCACCGGGTCTATACCTCAAACTGTAAACACCTAAGAATTAATTAAGAACTTTTATTTTTAAATCTATCAGTATTGTTCATAAAAGTTTATCTACCAAGTACTTATTTCCAAGATCCTCGAATTTCTTGATAAAAGAAAATAGGTACTGTATGTTATGTTTTTCTCTTAGTTTAAGGTAGAAATAGAATAAGTAATAATAGTTAGGTGTAGTTTGTAAAGCTCCTTAATGGTGTTTTGCTTGATCAAGTATGTTTATGCTGATGATGTTAAAGCTTTAGCTAAAGATATAATTGATACATTACCAGATTATTTAGGGTATATTGATTTAACTAGGGTATTTTTTATTAGAAGTTATGGTTCAAGAACAACAGCTGTTGCTAGGATACATGCATT
>NJDP01000064.1 GCA_002254665.1 Desulfurococcales archaeon ex4484_58
GAAGCCAGGAGTATTTAAATCATATGATGAACTACTAGATTACCTAGGAGAATATACGGCTTTAAAAAAATCATATGAAACATTGATAAACAGTTATGAAACAAAATTTTCAGCACCACTAGGTTTTAGAGGTGAATCTGAAGGATTAGGAGCAACAGCCACATTTGCTACAGGTTATACCGAGGGTGAGAAGAGGTATTCTGAGACAAATATTCAAGTAATAGGTGTAGATGAGCCTGATCCCGTTAAAACTAATGGTAGAGTATTAGTTGTAAGATATAGGTATGGGTATGATGTTGTAGTTATTGATGTTGAGAAAGACGTTGTTGCTTCCAGAATATATGTTGATGGCTCTGTTAAAGGTTTATTCTTGAAGAACAACACACTAGTAATTATAACTGGATCCCCTGAATTCTATAGGATTTATCTAAACCAATACTATCAAACACCATCAATCAATACTACTATACTACTATATGATCTAAGCAATCCATATGATCCAAGACCAATAGGAAATATTAGTGTTTCAGGCATATTTAGTGGAGCTAGATTTGTAAATAATACAGTATATTTAATTACAAAAATAGATATTATAGAGCCAATTATACCATGTATTAACAATAGATTCATCCCATTAAATCAAATACTACTCTTAACCAATAAACCAGAGTACTACATAGTAATTACTGCTCTCAACATAGAGAGTATGAACTATACAAGCTATGCATTCATAATGAGCCCTACAAGCTGGATCTACATGTCTCTCCATAGACTCTATCTTGCAAGTCTAGATACTTACTACTATCTAGATGTAAGATTGATAGTGTTAAAAATCATGTCTAAATATCTACCACAAGACATTCAAGAAAAGATCCAGAAATATATTGATAGATATGACCCATATAGAGCATATAGGGAAGTAGAAGATTATCTTAAAGAGATAAGCGATGAAGAATACTGGAATATAGTGGATAATGTAAGAAATGAACTAGAGAACTATACATTTACTGAGAAGACAATATTCTATGTATTTAGAACATACTATACAAACATAACATACCTAGGATCATTCGCTATTGAAGGTAGAGTACTTGATCAATTCTCTATGGAAGAAATGGGTAATTATTTCGTAGTAGCAACTACATCTAATACTTATAGGATAGTAGTTGAGATCTATAGGATGAAATATGATACACATACTAGTTGGAATCCAAGTAATGATATAGTAACTGTGATCAATTGTAAGGGATCAACATGTTATACCACTACAATACCTATAGAAAATATAAGAAAAGACAAATATGTAAAACCAAGAGTATGGATTAATACTTACTATGAACGTTTAGGTGCGAGTATAAATAATGTATATGTTGTTGATTGGAGAACAATGAATATAACTGGTTCACTACATGGTTTAGCTCCCGGTGAAAGAATATATTCTTCTAGGTTAATAGGGAAGATATTTTATCTAGTAACATTTAGGACAGTAGATCCATTATTTGCTATAAACTTAACAGATCCTAGTAACCCTGAGGTCATAGGATTTATTGAATCACCAGGTTTTAGTGATTATCTACATCCACTACCAGATAATCTACTATTGGGTATTGGTAGAGAGGATAACCATCTTAAAATCTCATTATATAATATAAGCAACCCCACTAGAATAACTGAGATCTCAAAGATTAAAATAGAGGATGCTTGGAGTACAGCTTTACATGATCACCATGCAGTAACTATCGATTATGAATTGAAGAGAATCTATATACCAATAATTCATTGGGGATACAGTACCGTATCCACAGCTGTGATTGTGGTATCCTATGAAAACAATACATTATCTATACTAGAAGCACTAGAAAATGAAGACGCTTATAGAACTGTTTATATCGGTGATAAAATATATGTGGTGGGGGATGAACAAGTAGTTGTCTATGATATGTACACCTTCGATTACATAACCTCTATAGATCTAGGTGAATAACGTATCATAGAAATTTTTTCAACAACATTTTATATTTTCTTTAACATCTATATAGTGAATGTGATTGAAGTATATTTGTTTCGTTGATCTATTATGGAGAGAATTGATCCTAGAACCTGTGCTGTTTGTAGAGGTCGTGGATGGTGTGGTCTTAGCTACTGTCCATTAATAGCTAGGAGGATAGCTAGTTTTAGGTTAAAGAAAGTTAGTGGTTCTCGTGAAATATTCGGTTCTAGTCCTCCCTCAGTATTTATTGGTAGACATGGTTATCCGGTAGTGAATATAGGGCCATCAACTCCACCGGAGACGGGGGATACTAGTATATATGATTTTCCAGAGAAATGGATTGGAGTTAGATTAGAGAATATATTAAATTATAGGTTGAGCATGATCACCGGTTCACGTAAACTTCGTATCAACGATATAGGTAACCCTTTTATTCAGAAAATACATGAAACTATTTTATCACTAAAACCAGTTGATGTTGAGGTTTATCTAGAAAAGACCCCCCGCCCGATATTTGATTTAAGTGAGTTTGAGCCTCCACGGGGTCCACGTGCTCCATTACTTGATTTCCGAGTTGTAGGCAATCCATCTATACCACGTATAGTTGATCGTGTATATAATGATATGGATCTAAAGGCTTCTGAGGCAGTAGTTATACTGTATAAATACGATATTCCAGTATCTATGATCCAGAAAATATTTAGTGTTGGTGCACTTGGTGCTAGGAAGAATAGAAGATTAGTGCCTACACGTTGGAGTATAACTGCAGTAGACGTTATTATATCTAAGCATCTACTAGAGAAAATAAAGAGTTACCCGGAGATCAATAGATTTGAAGTATATGTTAGGAGATATTATGACAACCTATTTATAGCTATACTAGCACCTGGTAAATGGAGTTTTGAATGGATGGAGGCATGGTGGCCAGGCTCTACATGGAATCCGGGTGTAAAGGAGGTTATTGTAGAAGGCGATTATGAAGGTTACTGTGGTAGAACATCTTATCCAGATATTGGTGGATGCTATTATGCTACTAGACTAGCTGTTACTGAACACTTATATAGTAGAGGTAGGCAGGCAATAGTTGTTGTATTGAGAGAGATCTATCCAGGTTTTAACCTACCTATTGGTGTATGGTTTGTACGTGAAAACATACGTGTAATGCTTCGTGGTAAACCAGTTTTGAAAACAAGTGATCTAGGAGAGGTGATAAGTGTTCTAGATAGAGAGACTAAGCTTGGTTCAAAGAAATGGATTAATAGTTCACGTTTACTTAAGAGGCTGCTTTATAGCTATAGTATAGACAAGTATTTGGAGAAGAAGAGTAGTGGTTAAAAAAGTTTAGGTGTTTAGAATTATTTGTGTTTTTCTAGGAATAGTATTGCTGGTAATAGGATCTTCAAGGCATCATCTATAGTATTTATTGCATGACCCATATCCGGCACTATATGTGCTTCGAATGAATGGCCAAGCTCTAATAGTTTATCCATTAATCTAAGTACTGGTTTTAACGGTGTTCTAGTATCATTTTGTGGGTGTACTATACATAATGGTTTTTTCAAGTTTTTAATCTTAGATATTGGTGATCTCTCCTTTAACATATCCATTTTATTATTGAACAACGTCTTTATAAATTCACGGAATAATGCATCACTCAACTCATACATCTCCTCCCAATCAACAACACTAGCACCAGCTACACCCGCCTCGTATAGATCGGGTTTATTTGTTAAAGCCCATAAAGTCATATAGCCTCCATAACTATAACCCATAATAAATAATTTATTAGCTAAACCAGATTCTACAGCGTACCTCGAAGCAGCAGCTACATCTTCTAGATCACCGCCTCCCGGATCACCTATATCTAACTTCATAAATTCACTACCATACCCTGTTGAACCACGGAAATTAGGTGCTACTACATGGAAACCAGTTAGGATCAATGCAGAGATCATTGTTCTCCAAGAATCAGCTACCTCGCTCCAAGGCCCTCCATGAACATATACTACTGTAGGCCCGGGTTTCTTAGCAAGTCTACTCTCAACTATATATGTTGGGATCTCGAGTCCATCGCTAGACTTTATATATGTGAATTCTACTTCACCAAAAGAATCTCTATACTCCTCGGGTAACTTTCCTCCCATGATTTCACGATACATACCATTACCGAGATCCAATTCTATTATTGTTGATGGTTTCTTTAAACTACTATAAGTCATGTATATTTTATTATCTAGTTTAACTAATCCACCTAGAGAACCCGGTGGAGTCTCGACTAATTTACCATCTATGAAAAGCTTTGATCTACCCTCTTTTCTACCTATAACAAACCACTCATTATCTATATAGCGACAATAACTATGTTCAACTGGTTTGATCTCCTCGTAATCTCTGTGTTTAAACTTTAACTCATCTAGCTCCATAGTATCAATATTTAGTTTAACCAAAACGTTACGGTTTGGATCAAAAGCATTTGTCTCAAACACTATTTCTCTATCAATAATAGTTAATGGTTTGTTTATTGTCTCAGGTTTTGGATGATATGTTTTAAGCTCGTTGCTGGATAGATCATAGATCATTAGATCCCAGGTCTTAGGATCACCGCTTAAACTACCAGTACCAACGATCAATGAACCCCTAGCCATATAAACTATACCAAAACCCGGTAGTTTAACCAATTCCTCGAGACTATGACCCTTTACTTTATATAGGAAGACACCCTTACTAGTAGCACCAGTAAAAGCTATGTATTCAATAGCATCTGTTAAACCAAATATCCTAATAGGATCCATCTCTACAAGTTTATCCTCGGTATTCCTCGTGAGGTCATAGTAAAATATTTGTTGAAGCTCCTTCCCACGAGAAACATCACGTGTATAAACAACTCTATTGACTGGTGTATCCGGCGGTGTAGCTGTAGAGTATATTGGTTCACTAGTAAGTTTCTTCTTAGAACCATCAACCAGACTATAGAGATAAATATGAGGTGCTCCTTCCTCATCACTCTCAATAATCAACTCGTTAGAGACACTTTTACCATACAAACCATAATAAGGGATTCTGACAAGATCCTCTAGTATCTTAACAATCTTACTAGGAGAAACCATAACACGCCACCCCTACAAGACACAATACTACTAAATTACTGAAACAATCCAAGAACACTATATACTTTAATCACAAAACGTGATCAGAACCAAAAATCCTACATCACTCAAAGACCCCTAAATTCTCTTTACATCGAGATACTATAATATCTCTGACCATTATCACTAGGTTTCCTATAAAGAAACCTAAACCTAAGATACTCCTCCAAACCAATTTTACCAGTAGCCTAGAGAAACTCTATAAACTTACGAATAGCTTTTATTTCATATTTCTTACTAGTAAAGAATCCACCAAGCTTCAAACCCTTAAATCTAGAAATAACATTAACATAATCCCTTCTAGTCCTAGGATCAAGAGAACCTAAATACCTTCTATACTCCTCGATAAGATCCCCTGTACTAACCAAGGACAAGACCAAACCCCAATTAAAATATGTCTAGAGAGTAGAGAAAAGAATATAGAGAAAATAATACCCTTACTGGTAGAGTTTTATAAATCCCTTGTTACTTACTATATCTCTGGTTTGGGTGTTATTGGTACGAATAGATCTGTTATTGTTGATGTTGATGAATTGGTTGATAAGGCTATAGAGAGGTATCCATGTCTTAAGGACATATTGGATTATAAGGTTGAAAAATTATTCATCGTAGTGGAACGTGTTTCCGGTTCTTCATTCTTTCTCGATAAAATAATGGAACCCGATTCATTCATGTTTTACGAAGATCTACCTTTTTAAGATAATTTTTGGAGAAGTATTGAGTGAAAGTATTGATGAAGAAGTCTTAGAAGTAAAGATAACTGTTAAGCTGAGAAACGGAGAAGTCTATTACTTAAAGATAAGGAACGAAGAAGTAGTTTCTTTTCTCTCCTTAATTTAATCTCTTAACACCACGCGGATACAGAATATTATGTACTTTAATAAAACCATATATAGTGTATCTCAACTCCATAATATCTATTATCCATAAAGAATTCATCCAAGGCCTCGTACCATGCAGGTCTGATAGTTTTTAATTACTAACGTAGACTTCGATAGCTTCTCTATTAATTCCATTGTTTTACCAAGTGAGGGTTCTGGTAATTTCCAATTATAGATATCATATTCTACATACACCAGGAATGGATTAATTTCTTTAATCCACTTAACAAAGATCTCTAGAAGATCAAAATCAAGGATAGGTCCAATTAAAACGAATTTCATTAACCATTTTAGTTCTTTCATTGCCTTATATCTAAGGCTAGGTAATGGGGCATGTGAGACCCATAGATTTGTATTCTATAATGTATCTCGATTTGTCTCAATTGTAGCACCAGGGATAGCGTTTGGTGGAAAGAAATCTAAGAAGTTCTTGTAACGTCTTATTTTTTGTTAAGAATAAGAATAGTGTATTTGTGAATTTTCTTATATATTCTATTACTTTAATTATCCATTCGTCTAGAACCCCGTTTGAAAAGAGATCACCCATGTCTGATACAAATACTATGTCACCATTAAATTTCTTACTGAATTCTTTAGGATGTAGCTTTGGTAAATCTATCACGGTATTTCTTGGAATTTCTCAGTCTAGTTAATGCTAATTTACGGGCCCAACAGTAATAGCAAAAATGAGTACAACCTATTACTAGATTCTATGTTTCACTAATTACATTAAACATCCCATAATGATCCTTTGCGTTAAGAATGAACTCTGAGAAGGACTTTATAGCTCTTAAAGTGTTTAAAATGTTTCATGATCTCTTTATATTTTGAGTGTCAAAACAACAACTTTCTTACCGACTAATTCGCTAGAGACATATATTCTACCAGCTGGATTTTTCTTGCTATTCTTTTTACTTCTTTAATTCTATTATCAACGTGACTAATCACTATGGATCACTACATTATAACCGGGATAACACCGCTTTAGCTATATATAAATTTTTCTGTTGGTGATATTAAAATCTTCGTTGGAGAAAACATGGTTTTCTATACTTTTAGTGAGGAATATAATAATTTACATCTTTAATTCTCGTTGTATTTGTTCTATTCCATATTTTATTACTGTGTTCTTTATTCTCTCGATTTCCATTAAGACTTCTCTTCGTTGGTTTTCCGGTATTCCTAGCCGCTTCATCTTAGATTCTAGTCTCCTCTCAACATGCTCTATGATCAGGACTAGCTGGGCTTTTTCGCAGCCCATGTCAGGGGCACCGGGGACTGTGTTTTGGATTATATTCTTGTTTACCGGGGTACTTAGGTGTTAAACCATGTACTCAGCAATAGTTTCGCCGGGGAGTCTCTACTAGCAGGGGTTTTTGTTTAAAGATATAGGTGGGTTTTTCTATATTTAGGGTTTGGTGATATTGTTTTGTCTCATGTGAGTGGATATGTCTCTAAGAGATCTGTGGCGTTAAAGGATATTGTTGATAAAGAACTTGAACAAGCCCTAATCATACTTAATGGGTGTAGCCCTAGCTCGGAAAATATCTTACTCGATGATATAGATTATATTAGGTCTATCTTGGTCGATTCCACGGTTGAGGAATTGTTAACAGTTATAGGATCTTTTACCGACGGTTGTAAAGCAGTATTGTATGTAAAGCCTAAGAATGACGAATATATATACAAGTTAATAATTGAGGATGGTAAGGTTATGGAAGTCTCATACGGGTGAAAAATCCTTTCCTCATACTCTTCCTAATACCCTTATATCTAAAGATACCATGGAGTTTCATAAAACCCTGCAAAGCGTATCTTAACCCCAGATACGGGTTTAATTCCCTATGAAAAGCCGTGTGTATCCATCCATGTCTCCTACTATAATAGTGTCCATGAACCATGGATCGCCTCTCCCACGGTACATATCCATAGTTTAACCCACCGCCAAGACCCGTGGAAGCATTATAGAAACGCCAGGCAAACTTCTTTAGGGTACCACACTTATTTCTCCCAGTAGTTACAACTCTTATTTCATTAAAACTACTATCGAGATAAACAAACCTAATATACCCAAACTCTCGTCTCCACTTCTTCAACGTTATCTCCTGAACCAGTTAATTCCAACAATCAACTGCTTTACCATGGCCGTTGAAACTCTAAGTTTTCCCTAAACTGTTCTTTAATGATTCTCTTACGCTGGGGCCCGGCCGGGATCTTGAGTGCTTCGTATGCTATTCTCTGACCAGTCTCGACGGCTCTCTTACCACCGTATCTATTAGCTAATCTTCGGAAAACAAGGAATCGTCTGCTTAGGAGTTTTCTAGTAAATCTTACGCGGCGGCCGTGGTGATCAACAGTATATCCGTCAACCGGATCAGCTATGGTCACAACCGTTAATAGTTTCACTTCCTTACTAGTGTTTACTCATGAATGAGAGATATATGGTATAGCTTCATATACACTATCTTTATCTCTACGCTTGCTTTCAAAGTAAATATGCGGGAATCTACGCCTAGAACCCTTGGATTTAGATCTA
>NJDP01000065.1 GCA_002254665.1 Desulfurococcales archaeon ex4484_58
CCAGAACGTTATGTAAAAAATATGGATCATTATAATAGATGGATTCAAAATAAAAAAGCTTTAGTAAGTGCTATTGTACTTACTAGTGGAACCGTAGGTTCGCCTAAGATATTTACATATACTATTTACGATACATATAGGAATTTTTTAGTAACATTGAGAGGCATCAGATATATGTACAGTGATGTTAATCTTTCTCGAACTATTTTCATAGTAGAATATGCTACGGCTTATCCCGGTGCTACATCAGTTCTTGTATCATCAATAGCGCAAATGGGAAAAATAATAGTTATCCCTACATTCTTAAAAGAAACCTTAGATGATATAATCGAGTATTTAAACAAATATTTTATGGATTACGATAAAATGTTACTTGGCTATACCACGCAATTATTATATGTTACTCCACGAAAATTTGAGAAAATAAATCCTTCAAATGCAAATTTTCATTCAATTGTACCCGGTGGCGAGCCTTTAACTAAAGGAGCTAGAATTAAGCTGAGAGAAATATATAAACCGAAATATGTAGGCGGCATGTATGGAAGCACTGAGACACGTATACAAGGAATGCAAAATAGAATCGGGGAATATTTAATATACTCTGATAGGACATTAATTGCTGTACTGCGTAGTGACGGGAGTATCGGGGTTGATGGCGAGGGTGAATTAGTTATTACTCCACTCTATGTTAAGGGGGAGATACCGGGTACTATTCTCCCCATGTATAGGATCGGTGATCGTGCTAGGGTTAGGTATGAGGATGGAATATATATTGTGGAAAACATTAGTAGAGCTGGAGATGAATTACAGATAGGTGCCGCTAATTTTAATCCAGTTGTTATGAGTTCTCTCATAGAAGAGGAATTGATCAAGAAAGGTTTTAGAGAGGCCGAAGTATTATTTGTTCTTCATAAGGATCCCGTGACCGAGCTGATTCGGGTTATTGATGTGAATGTTATAGGTATTGACGTTAATAAGCAATTAGTTACTAATATAGTTAAGAGAGTTCTTGATAGATACTCTGAAATATTAGTATCCAGTAAAGTTGGTTTGATTGATCTATACATTAATATTTATAGGAGTGAAGATGAACTATTTGATAAATACTCTAATTTTAAACCATTATCCTATCATAAGGGGAAGAAATACATTATTGTTGATCAAGTTGAGATTTAGTCGCAAATTCTTTATGTATTTACTAGGATTGCTTGAGAGAATATATTATCATGTATATGATGATCTTGTTCTTAATCTAGAACCTTATACTACCTATATGGTAAGTGTTGCCAAAGACTTGTCTTCTTTGAATTAGGGTTTAAGTATAGTTGATCTTGGATATGGTACTGGAAATTTAATAATATTTTTATATAAACAATATTATGGCAATGATTCATTTATTCTATTAATCATAGGTGATTTAATGGAATTAGAACTCTATCTTGATAATATTGATGTTATTGTAATATTAAATGTTCTTGAACATTTAAACGATCCTCTTTATTTTCTCAATAAATTATTTTACAAGTTCGTAAAATCAAATTGCAAAGCTATTTATATAGCGTTTCCCGAGGAAGCTATATCTAAGTTTGAAGAAAAGAAGAAATATTTAATGAAATATGCATCTAAACTACTAAAGAAGAAGCCCTATCTTTTATTTCATTTCTTAATAGCTTATATGACTAATATTTTGTTCAGATATAAAATGAAAAATATATTGTTGAGAGATATAGTAGAGTTAATTCAGAAATATGGATGTAAATATAAGATTTTAAGCAGAACGAAATATATGACTGTATTAAGGATTGAATAAATCTAAGAATTGTTTAAAAGTCTTTATAAGATATGTATCATCGGATCGCTTTATAGATCCTTAGTAAACTATGCAATTCTCTACATTTATAACCTCTGTCCTTTATAGTTATTTTGAATAGCGTTAATTGTCTATAGAATCATGTAGTTATCCTTCTATTTAACATAGCTTAAGTAATTTGGCTTCTCGGTTTTTAGATCTGTATTAATTAATGCGAAATACTCTCAACTTTTATGTCTAATATATTTGTTTTACTTCACTTTATCAAATCTTTAATTCTGTTTAGGACGGCATTATATTCTTTTAATAGATAATATGCTTCTATACCGTATTTTCTAGCATTATTTACTTGTATCTTATCATTAGAGACTAAAATAGAGTTTATAGAAGATGCACATGCTATAAAGTAAGCATCTATAGCACGTGAACCTGTTGATAATGCTACTTTGTATGCTTTTTCCTCTAAGTCCTTACATAAACTTATTTTATTCAATATATTGTTTACAAATCTCTCTACTTCATCACGTGGATAATAACGTGCAAGAACGCCAGCGAGTTCTATTCTAAATACTTGCGGTTCATATATTGTTAATCTCTCGATTTCTTCAAAGAATTTCTCAGCCAAACGTATCCGTTCTAGATCTCCTTCACGAAATAGATCAAGCCATATAGACGTATCTACTACGATCAAACCTATCGCCTTTTCTTTAAGAAATCATCTAGATCCTTGGATGGTATTTTCGTTCCATATTTTTCACGAAACCTAGATATCACGTCTACGAGTCTTTCCTCGATCATAATCTTAACTCTTTGACCATCTTTTAAACTAAGTTTTTTAAGAGGCTTTAATACACCGTTTTCATAAATAGCTTCAACAACTTCACCCATGATCCTAACCCTTAATTCATTCTCCGATAAAATATCATATAACTAAGAACATATTATGGCTTATGTTTTATTTATCCGTTTTTTGATAGAGCATCATTCAGGCTCGTATAATAGTATTCAGTATTAGTTCGGATGCATCTATAATGACTAAATGTTAGGCTTCCACGTAGTCTTGTTGAGAGGGAAAGATAAAAGATCTGATAAAAAGCCCTTCATTGACGTCTTGATCTTTCATCCCCACCTTATTTTGTAATTTAATAACAATGAGTACTTTCCTTTCTCTGGGCAACTTTAATAAAGACTTTCTTTCAACTGTTATAATTTTTAAGGAAAGAGGTGATATTAACTCCCTTGGCTCCTATTTGGAATTCATTTATATAAGGAACTTTTCATCTAAAATTGATGAAAACCTGTGATATATTAGATAACTCATTTTATATCTTTATCAATATTTTTACGTAGAATTAGCTAGAGATGTTGATAAACAGTTAGTTAATAATGTGGCTGGAGAAGTGCTTGGCAAATACTCCGAAGTACTAGCATTTTCAGAAACTAGTCTAGTTGATTTACATATAAATGTTAAATGTTTATAGTAGTGAAGAAGAACTCTTATCAATGTATAGCGAGTTTAAACCATTCTCTTATCATAAGGGGAAGAAATATATTATTGTTGATCAATATTGAAATTTTATCATAGATTTCTTATACATATACTTAGGATTAGTTGAGAAGATGTATTATCGTATATATGATAGTCTTGTTCTTGATCTAGAACTCTATACTGTAGAAGCTTATAAAATGTGATCGTGTTTATTAGACATGAGAATGGTATTCATTAACATAGCGGTGGTGTAGAAGCACTCTACATTTTAAGCTTTATAATCTCGTCTAAAGCTACCTATGGAGGTAACTGAACATTAGATAAAATCTATAATCTCGATAAATAAGATCTTTACATAAAGCAGTAGATTTTCATAGAGATAAATACTATATCATGGTCTAGCTCCGCTTCTTAAAGATATTATCAAATAATCTCTTATCAATATAAAACCCGATCTCAATTAAACGCTTATATATGGTATTGGGTGTTTCTACTAAAATATTCTTTTCATATAGTTTCCTAAGGATCGAGCTTGCCCCTATAACTTCTAAGCCTAGCTCACGAGCCAATCTTCTAGCTTTCTTATCATCTAAGACAGCGATCTTTTCTCTTGTCAAGGCTAAGAATATGGTTGAGGATTCGCCAAGACCTAATCTTGGCAGCCTCTTCTTAACATCTTCTATACGTATCTTGCCTTCATCAATATATCTCCTAAGTTCCCGGTACACTTCATCTTTCTTTCTACCTAGTTCTTCCAATACTCCACTAGGAACCTCTACTTCGCTAAATAAATTGAGAGCTTTCTCGAATACTCCCAGCTTTACCAATATTATGATCGGCGATGTATTAAATACTGCTCTCAAAGACTTTTTTATACACATCCAGTTCTTCCTCAATCTCTTCTTCATCGAATACACTATACTTTATCCCAAGTCTATATATGAGAAGCCAGAGATCATCTATTCTTAGACCTAGTAGCTCAGCGGCTTTCCCAATAGAGATCCTATTACTAAGTAAGAGGCCTAAGACTGTAAAAAACTTCTCCTTATCAGGGTAAGGTATTTTCTCACGTTCAATGACTTTTCTAAGATCAAGAGACACTAAATAACACCTACCATAACTATACAGTTTTTAACCTATCAAATATTATACGCCTCAATGTCATTCACACACCATAGAAACAGCTCTATTAATCACTTGTAGCCATATATTGTTAGATAATACAGAAAAACCAATATATTAATCATTTTTCCGTAAAGACCTTAACTGATCTGAATCAAATTAAAGATTATAACATTGTAATTAGGAGAGCCAGTAAACGAGTAGTAGGTAATGTTGTTAAAGAAGCGCTTAGTAAAATATTAGATGCCCTAATAATTTAAAACTAGTTTGCCCAAAATAAACATTAATGAACATAGCCATAGATATAGATCCCTAAATATATAGCGAATTAAAGTTTTTCACTTATCATAAAGGCAGAGAACACATAATTATGGTTTATTAAGGAAAAAACTAGATTTCTATATAGTCTTTTTTTACGAATCTTAAGAACCAGTTCTTCCAGAGATCTGCTGTAATTATATGTATTTCGAATGGATTAATCAATCCGATCTCTCGTTTAACGAGTAATCGGAAGCGGGCTCTACTCCATTCATCTACTTCTCTGAAGAGAACAATAGCTACATCTATATCACTTAATGGTTTATAGTCTCCACGTATAAAACTACCAAATACATAGATCGAGGCAAGATTTTCTCCAAAATACTTACTAGCAATCTCCTTGATCACTTCAACATATTTCCTCCAATTCCTCCTATAATACTCGTACTTCTTAACAACCTCGAACATATAGTCTAGAGCCATTTATCAAACACCTCTTTAAACTCGTCAATCAACCTCAAGATCTTCTCCGCTGTAGTCTTTGAATATTTTCTACCGAAATACCTAACAGTTATATAGGCGTCTTCGAGGAGCTCAAATAATTCTGAATATTTATCATAGAATTCATATGCAGAATCTATAATCTCAGCTAGTATCTGAAATAATGTTGAAAAGCTATGCGTTTTTGGATAATCGCCTATAGTCTTAACCAATATATATTTAATATATAGTTGTAGTGCTTGTTCAGCGAAAAACAATGTAAAATTATAAACGCCCTCCTCAAATGCTTCACGAGCCTTCTTCTCAAAATACTCAGCATTTTCTTTTAAATACTCCATATTCCTCTACCTATGAAACCCTATATATGATATATTGGTTTACTACAATATATCTTAAAATCCAAGTTCAGATCTATGATCATGTTTGAGTAAAATATTCGTTTATTATACCTCTTAGATCAATACTTGTCTCTATACAATATAGTTTATTTTCGGTCAAGTATTCTATGAGATCATTTATATATTCTCTCTCAACCCATATTATAAGTGCTTGTTTCTTCCTATAATAGTTGATCAAGCCATTTCTATTTCTCAACAATTCATCTATTTCTTTATAGTTGAAAATCATTCTTGTGAATAACCGGGCTTTATCGAAGAAAGACTCTAGTGTAGGGTTTTCGATCAACTCTTCTAGTAATCTTTTACCATAAGAATATATTTCACTAGTTATACGTTTGAGCATTGATGGTGTATTTTCTCCACCCGGCAATACACATGCTAATATACATGGTTTCTCTTTCACGACAATATGTTTAACAACACCAATACCTGGAGAGCCGGGTTTAACTCTAACCTCGACACCACCATAATATATAGCCAATACATCTCCAAGTCCAGTCCTATAAATAATCTCTGCTTCATGAGCATAAGAAGCATATTCTTCTAGAAAACCAGAACCCTTTAACAAACCAGATAATATACTATAAGCTAAGAGAGAAGCAGCTGAAACAGCATATCCCCGGCCAAGATCAACTGGAGACTCCATATTAACTCTTAACTCAACACCAGTTCTACTACAAATATATCTAGCATGATCAACAAGTACCTCCCGACCATTAACTCTAATCCTACATCTATCTCCAACACTATAATCTCTAACAACAAGATACAAAGAAAGATTTAAACCAGCACCCAAACTACCAGAACCACGAACATCATTCTCCCTTAAAACCGGGATCCAAATCCCAGACACATGAAGAGGAACTCTAACCACATACCCCAACACTATTCACCTATAAAACATAAAATAATAAGAGAAAAACTATACAAGAATCCTCTGCTTCCCTCTACTCCTTCTTCTCTTTAGAACTCCTATTCTTATAATGACCCTTAGAATCTTTCATTAAGTCTATCGGATATAATCTACCGATTCTTTCAAGTTTCTTTTCTTTGAGAGAACTATTTCTTTTCAACAACGGCATACCTCAATAGAAATTATAGTTATACAAGGATTATACCTTTACCCAGTATATCTGATATATTCTCTTTATATATTTCAAGTAGATAATGGTTTCTTAAAATATGGGATATAGACTATCTTAATTTAGAATATATGATTATCATTAGTTATGAAGTAAAGGACGTACTTACTTGGACTTGGAAAATTAAGAAGCTTGGGTTAGACAAAGTCTATTATTATAATATATTATGTTGTTACTGCATCGTTTTACGAATATATTCTATGTATTGTTGAACTCCTTTACTATTCGGAGCAACATATTCAAATACCTTATATCCAATTATCTCTAAATATTCCTTGTATGGTATGCGTTCTAATCCCACAATAATTGGAGTCAATTTATTGATCGCTATATCTTTAAAGCTTTCAATATATCCTCTGAGTTGATCTAAATCTGAATCTGTGATCTTTGTCTTAGCCTCAATTAACCAAGCTCTTTTTGGTGGATTTTCTAAGAGCTCATTTCTATATCTATATGCACCCTCAAATACCATTATATCTGGTCTAATAAACTGTCTCGGTGTTTTAGGTGTAGACCCTACCATAGCTGCATACCAATTAGGGAAAACCACGTTCCACCAATCTCTAGGTGAGAATTGATACCATAACGTATATTTTTTACCACTAGGTGTTTCGATAATTGCTGTGGAGAATTCAGAAGCTAACTCAATATACCAATATGTCTCTCCCTTATAATCACCGTAACCCACGGTCTTTGCATTTAATGCATAAGGTATTAATACCATGACATAGATTTCATGTACAGTTCTAATTATAACCTCAAGATATTTTTTACGAGCTTGCCAATTAGGAAGTATTAAACCAATAAGTCTACTTATCTCCGGTTTTTCTAAAGTATCAGAAAATCTAGGAGATCGTCTAAACCTTATATCGAATCCTAATTCTTTTTTTATACTATTAATTTCTTTGATCATCGGTATAACATACCCATCATATATCTTAAGCTCATAGATAGTTCGTGGATTTAATACTTCTACTTCATATCCTAGTACTTGGTCTATGGAAATATCCTCTTCTACTACAGTCTTTGATATACAGTCTAAAACATATTTACTCGGATAAGGACCTCCTCCACTATTTGTAAAACTAAATACTATAAACTCTACACGTTCTCTATCTCTGCACAACGCATCTAAGGATAACTCATAAACATAGTCTCTCCTCCTACCAGCTCTACTTACCCCCTCAAGCCTCTGTTCCCCCCTCCTACTAACATGTACAAGCTTATTACTTACTACCATATAACAATAAGTACCACCACGAGTACCACTCCAAGTCTCATGTACAACTAATTTATCCCCTATAATACCCATAGGCCAACTCATCTTTGATCCCCAAAGAAGAATAATAATTATAAAATCTTATAAACATTGCTAAAGTAAAAGTTATAGTTAGAGTTAGAGCTAGTGTTTAAAAATCTTTATTAACTCCTTTGTAAATAATCTAAAATAGGGGGTGTTTTATATGGGTATTCAAATTCATGGTAACCAAGTTATAATTGATTGGGAACATTCAAGTACTAGAAGTGCAGAGTATTATTCATTAGCCTTTAACAAATTCTATTACATACCCATTGGGCTTCTTCATAGAGTTTTAAATAGTGTGAGAACTATGGTAATGAACAAGACTAGGCATCGTATTGAATATAAAACTATAATTCCTATTTCGGTTCTCCAACGGAGAGGGATAAGTAGAAACGGAATGGTAGTTTTTTATGAAGTGTCATATTCAAATTCACGAACCTCGTTTATAACTAAGTATATAGTTGATCTGAATAGACAAAAGATATATAATCTATATGTGAAGGATTACCATGGTTTAAAGGTCTGTGTATATAAATGTGGTTCTAGATCTATAGCTCATTCTTCTCTTCTCAAATTGAAAATATATGGTCCCGGTATGATTAACGTAATACGTCAAGCAATAAGTAATATACTAAGTATAGGATTAAATATCCATGGGAACATGCTATACAATCTAATTTATAAGAGCTATGGGTTGGACAGAGCTATATTCAGAATTAACAATAGTTACAATGGAAAAAACCGTTCAAAAGCATTTTATAAGGCTTTACAAGAACTACACGAAGTATATGTTTTAATGCTTCTTGGAATATCTCATTACCACTTTAGTGGTCAAGTAGTAAAAACTATTGCCCACTGTACTTCTGACGGTTGTGACTGGGTTTTAAGAATAGGAAGTATTGTTCCTTCATGTATAATTGAGACTCCAAAAGGTAACTATTATACTATATGGTATCAATTAAAATTATTGCCATACGAGTGCAATAGGAAGAAAACATTATTATACCCGGATATCGTAATATTCAAAGGTCAATATAATAATTATGATTCATTATTTAGCAGTACCAATATAGATGAGATAATATTGATTGATGCTAAGATAAGGTATAACGGGAATGATCATACTAATCTAATTTGTTATGTGAAGACTCTCAAGGCATACTTTAATCCCAAGAGATTAATTGTTGTTTTACCTTTTCTCGAAGATACTGCTAGTTCGATCAAGGGAGGCGTGAATCCTTATCAGCTTGCAAGTTTGGTTGGTAAGAATAATTTTCATGTTATCGAAGATGTTCGTCCCGGTGGTGCTGGTGATCTTGAGTTTATGAAGATCATATACAGTTTAATGCCTTAAAGGTGAAGTCTCTATGGACAAAAATGTATCTAGTAAAGTAAACTTGAATTCTTGTGTTAATTGGCTCAAAAGTTTAGATGTTAATTTGTGGTCTAGATACGCTTATTACCCAGCGTGTAAAGCATTATGTGAAACTACTATAGTTATCGAGGCTTGGGATCAAGGTAAACAATTATTTACGTTGCGTTTCAAGAAGCCGATAATAGAGTTTATACCGAGAACTGATCCTAGATATAATGCTATATCTTCTCTCCTCGGCTTACCCCGGGAAGGGTATAACCCGGATATGTTGGGTCTTTATTTACCCTAAACTACGCCTATTCAATGTAAATACTTTATTAGCACTAGTATTTTATCATGAATATCTACACATGATCATGGATAAATTAGGGATAGCTCATCAATACCAAAATAAAAAGTTAACATTAGAGTTAGAAGATTATGATCAAATCAATTATTCGGATTATGAAGAAGCATTAGCAGAGTTCTATGCATTAACAAAAACTCTATTTGACCCATTAATACTACCGGATCTAGGAGTTGATCTAAGCCATAGTATATGTGAACCAGTAAAAACAATATTCACTACATACGATCCTCCCCATCTCAAAGGTATTAAGGTGAACGTTGAAGAAACAATTGCTTATCAACCAGTTAGTTATACTAAGTTTATTTCATTAAAGAGGCCTCATCCATATAGTTTAGTTAATGATTTATGGAAAGACTATTTCTCTAATGTAATAATTAATAAGCTACTCAAATACTCAGTCATCGCTGGTTCTGGTTTTAAAGCAGCTAAAGTTATAAGTCCTATAGCTAAATTACCTCTTATCGAGAAGCCTTATGAGTATCTATTTAAGAAAATATTTGATCTATTCACTCTTAACGATAACTGGGCTGATAGAGAGAATAGTTTCGATGTACATGTATATTTGGTTGGTGTTGATGAGAACGAGATCTTTAATCTAAATCTTTCATGTAATGATCTAGCCTAGAGGGGGTATGGTGTATTTGATTTGAAGCTCTATGAGGCCTCAGAGTTTGATATTAAGCTTTTCGAGAAGTTTGTAGATGAAGCTCTAAATATTGCTAGTGAAATTGAGAAGATCCGTGGTTCTCGGGTATTTATATTATTTATTGGTGAATACCGCAATATTGATCGAGAATTGATTGGGATTATTAATAAATTAATTGATCGCGTAGAGGGTGATCTAGATATTATACTGTATTCCTCCGGTGGTTTAGGTGATCAAGCATATGTTGTTGGACGTTATCTACAAGAAAATGTTAATGGTAAATTATCTTTCATGATCCCTAGATGGGCTAAGAGTGCAGCAACTATACTATCGTGTAGTGGTGACGAAATAGTAATGACTCGTATAGCTGAGTTAGGCCCCATCGATCCCGTTATTTATGTCGAGAAAGTTAAAAGATACGTACCAGCACTTTCGATCATAGAATTATTTAAGACCCTACCTCATCTCGGTCTTCCAGATAATTTATTGAAGGATCTACTAGATAAACTACCGGTAATGGAGATCGGTGATTATCAGAGGATACTCGAGCATAACATAGAGCTTACGGCTAAGCTTTTAAATAATAGAATGTTTAGAGATGACCAGGATAAAGCGTATGGGATCGCTAGTAAACTAGCATCTTATAAACATCATGGAGCACCAATAACTCTATATGATGCATTAGAGATTGGTTTGAAAATAGTTAAGCCTTCAAGTGATCTTGAGAAACTATTGATAAAGCTACATAGTTTATGGGAAGAGACGATATTGTGGTATGAAGAATCAACAATAACTGGTATTGAGGAGTCAGTAAACATTATGATCGGTGATCGAGGGGTATTCTTGACTAGAACAATACACGATTGAATAAGCTTTTACCAAGTTACTGTAAATATTAATAAGTAGCTGGTGTGGTAAACATATTCTATGGTGTACCTAATTGATTATACCACCGAGCCATCCTAGACGTGAGAGTTTATTGATTAGAGAAAAGATTGTTGAGGGTTATCGTAGAGGAATAGTTGCTTTAGAGGGTTTAATAGCTCATGGTCGTGGAGAATGTTTTGATTATTTACTTGGAGAGAAAACACATGATTTTGCATTAAAAGCTATTAAAGCATCGATCGCTCTCCTCCTACTATCTAAATACCCGGTTATATCAGTTAATGGTAATACAGCAGCACTAGTACCACGTGAAATAATAGAGTTAGCTGAGATGATCGATGCTAAGATCGAGGTTAATCTCTTCTATAGAACACGTGAGAGAGAAGAAGCTATTGCTGAATGGCTTAAGAAACACGGCGCTAGAGAAGTATTGGGTGTTGGTGAAGATGCTTCAGCTACTATACCGGAGCTATTTAGTGAGCGTAGACGTGTTAGTCCACGTGGAATACTGGTTGCTGATACAGTCTTTGTTCCACTAGAAGATGGTGACCGAACTGAGGCTTTGAAGCGTCTGGGTAAGAAGGTTATAGCAGTCGATCTAAACCCTCTCTCAAGAACGGCTAGAGCAGCTGATATAACGATTGTTGATAATATTGTTAGAGCAGCTAAGATTATGGTTAAGGAAGCTAAGATTATGAAGAATAAGGATCGTAGAGAACTTGAGGAGATAATAGCTAATTATAACAATAACGAGGTTTTACAACAAGCACTAAAAACTATACTTAATAGATTAGAGAAATTAAGTAGTTCTAAATTAACAATTGATATCTAACTATAAGCACCCCCCTCTTAATACTATATACTCAATAACCCTCTATACAGTGAATTAACTATGTCTATTGATGTAAACGAACCATTCAGTTTCTTAGAGAGAATATGGAACTATCTATCGTATAGATAAATAACAAGATAAAAACATAGATACTTCTGTCTAGAGTTATTTATTGAGATAGAGGATTAGCTAACTAAGAACCCGTTCGAGTTAACTAATAGAAAATGTCATGCATACTACTAAGTACTCCTATTAACAAGGAGATCATTGAGAGGACGGGGTTTAGTGTGATTTTAACTATAAACGTGGAATACTAGAGTTTGGGACCCGAGTGTGTATAGGGAAGCTTTAGAGAAATGATTTAAATGTATTGAAGGAGAAGATCGTATGTTGAAACGGGATCTATAGAGATACGAAGGGGGAGAAGTAGGTTTTTATTAATAGAAAACCTTTATCAGATCTATTGAATCGTATTATTGAATTATTAGATGTTAAATCAACTCTTATAGTAGATTCTGGTAGTGGTTATCACGTATATTTTGAGTTAGAGGAGAAGATTAAAGCTAAGTATCTATATAGCCTAATAGAGAATTGTTGATAAGCTAGACGGTGATCCCTGAATCAGAGATTTAGCGAGAATACTTAAGTTACCCCTTTATTAAATCCTCGAAATAACTGGTTTAGTTAAAACAATAAATGTTTCTAGAGATAAAATTAGTGCTAGAAAATATATTATTGATCTAATGTTTTGAACCTAGTTTATCTGCTACTATATCAGCTATCCTCCTAGCCAAGATCTTCTTATGTATAACACCATAACATTCATAGTCTTCTTTATCAACTATACAAGCATCTATATATTCAGAGGAGAAACCTATTCCTGGCCTAATATTATTAGCGATCGCCAGATCGGCCCTATAATCTTCTATTTTCTCACGCGCTTTCCCCACTAGTTCCATATATGTCTCGGTTGTTTCAGCTACAAATATAATTGATAACCTAGGTTTATTTTCTCTTGAGACAGCTTTTACAGTTTTTAATGTAGGCTTTAATGTTAATGTTAATTCTCTTCTCTCCCTACTAGATATCTTCTTACTGCTCTTACCAAATGGTGTAAAATCTGCTGGTGCTGCTGCGAAGACCGCTATGTCGTATAGTTGTTTATTTGTTAGTTCTGCTATTTTATGAACCATATCAGCTGTACTCACGATTCTATGTTTTTCTACCATATATGGGGGTTCAAATTTGATCGGTCCATGTACGAGATCTACGGATGATCCTCTACATGCTAGTTCACGTGCTATTAAAACACCCATTAAACCACTACTTGGATTAGTTACTATTCTAACAGGATCAATGTATTCATATGTAGGCCCAGCAGTTATAAGTGCTCTATAATCTTCTAAGTCTTTCCCACGGAGAACATATGTTTCAATACAATGTACAAGATCATCTAGAGGAGGATACTTTACTCTATCCTCCTCAATATAAGGTGGTAGGATGAATACTCCATGGTCGCTGAGAGCTTTAGAGATCATACTATACTGTGGACTCTTATATAGTGCTATATTCATTGTAGGGACAACTACAACCTTCCTACCTAAACCAAGCATTGTAGATGCTAGTAATGGTAATAACTCATCTACTACTCCATAAGCAATTTTTGAGAGTGTATTCAATGTAGCTGGAGCGACTACGAGTAGATCAGCCCATTGAGCCAATTCTATATGTTCTGTTTTACCAGTTAATTCAATATATGGTTTAGAACCACTACTCCACTCAATCAAGTCTAAACCAAGGAATTTGAGTGATTCACGTGTCATAACTACTTTGATATTTGCTCCTAATCTTCGGAGTCTACGTATCAGATCTATAGATTTATATATAGCTGAACTAGCAGTTAAACCTACAACTATATTCTTACCTATCAATGGTGCATACTCTTCTCTGATAAGCAGTTCAGACAAGCGATCACCTCTATATCATGAAACTGAGTATCTACGAGAACATTATTAATAGTTTCTACTCCATAATGATATTTATTATTATAGAGACGTTTAATGTTTTAAATAATTATAGGGTGTAGGGTATGATTCTTGGTAAGAAGTCTGACAAACAGCGATCCACAAGTATATATGAGATCTATGATAAGGCTCTAGAGAGATTAGAGAAAAAGGCTACAGGGTATACTATAAGGAATGCTAGAAGAGAGGATCTAGGAAAAGTTCAGGAGATCAATAGAGCATCTTTACCAGAAAACTATCCATTCTACTTCTTCGAGGAATTATGGAGTCATTATGGTAGAGCTTTCTATGTAGCAGAGTCTCCTAGCAAAGAGGTTGTCGGTTATGTTATGTGTAGAGTCGAGCGTAAACCAGGCTTCTTTCGTCATTTTCTTGTTAAGAGTGGACATATTGTTAGTATAGCTGTTCTCGAAGCTCATAGAGGTAGGGGTTTAGGTTATGGTTTAATGGCTTATGCTTTGAAGAGTCTCTATGAAGAATATGGTTGTGAGGAAACATATCTAGAAGTTAGAGTATCTAATAAACCAGCTATTAATTTATATGAGAAGCTAGGCTATGTAAAGGTTAAGATCGAGCATCACTATTATCTTGATGGTGAAGACGCGTATGTGATGGCTAGAGTCCTTCCATAAAATATTTTGTTTCGGTGCTTGTTTTGAGGAGAGTGTATAGATGTATCCATGATATTATATATGATCTATTATTGAATTTATCGGAGAATCAACCATTGAGGAAAACTAAACTTTGTAGCTTATCTAATCTACCCCTTGATCGATGTAATGTTCTCATAAAACTATTGATTGATCGTGGATTAGTATTTGAGAGGGTCATTGAGGGCAAGAGATACTATGAGATAAGTGATCGTGGATACGAGTATATAGCATTATATAATAAATTAAATGAGATCATAGATTTAAAGTCACATTTTGTGAGCAATTATTAATAAATATCGTTTATAGAATGTATAGCTGGGGTGTATATTATGGGTATTGAAGAACTACGTGTAGGTGGAAGCGTTAAACTCAAGGGGCCGATCAAGCTTAAACACATAGATATAGCTGGTTCATTAACAATAGATGGAGACGCTGAAGTAGAAGAGTTCAAAGTTAGTGGATCGGCTAAGATAAATGGTAATCTAAAGGTTGGATCAGTTGATACCTCCGGATCACTAAAGATCTCCGGCGATCTGGAAGCAAGAGAAGTTGATGCTTCTGGTGCATTACGTGTCGATAATTTATTGAAAACACAGAAATTAAATGTGGCTGGTTCACTTCGAGCTCAACGTATAGAAGCTGATATTTTAAAAATAGCTGGTTCGCTTGATTCTAGTGAAACACGTGTTAAACAAGCTATTATACATAGGAAATCTAAGGTTGAGGGGAAGATTATTGGTGATAGGATAGAGATTGGTAAAGACGCTGAAGTAAAAAGTGTTATTGGTTGTACAGTAATTATTGGTAGAGATGCTGAAGTTTATAGTGTTATTGGTAAGAAGGTAGTTGTTGAGCGTGGAGCTGAGGTAGATTATGTTGAAGCTGAGGAAGTCGTTGTAGAGAAGAATGCAGAGATCGGTACATTGAAATATGTGAAGGATCTAAAAGTTCATGAAGATGCTTCAGTCGATGAAGTAGTGAAAATTGAGAAGCTATCCATAGATCTAGAGTGTGTTGAGGAGTAGTCTAAAGAGTTTTTACTATATTAACTCTTCAATTAAGTGTATGATCTTTGTTATAATATTGTTTATAGAATCTTCTCTACCAAGTTCTCTAGCTATGAATCCATTTATATAATCGATCTCGGTTTTTCTACCCCTAAGTACGTCTTGAACCATGCTTGAGTAATTCTCAGATGTATTTCTAGCGTTTCTCAAAACTATATTCAAAAGTTTCTCTCTATCTAAGTTATAACCATATTTCTTTGCTACGATCACGAGTTCAGAGAGTATCATTTCAGCTAATTCTATCCCCGGTCTACTTAATACTATATTATTTTTAGCTCTAGCAATAGCTGTTAATGGGTTGATCACACTATTAACAGCCATTTTAATCCATCTATAGAAATCAAGATCACACGTTAACCTGAAATCACATCCTCCTCTCTTAAAATAGTGTGCTAGTTCAAATAGTTTACTGCAAATATTTCTTCTACAACCAGCAAATATTGTTTCACCACCATGATACACTATTTTTGTTCTAGAAACTCTCTCAGCACCGATAAAAACTACCCCGCCAGCTACTCCTAAATTCTTAAAACGTTCTTCTACATATTCGAGACTACCAAAACCATTCTGAATCATTAAAATGAGAGTATCTAGTAAACTGATCTTTTTCATTAAATCGATAGTGTCTGGAACATTATAGGCTTTAACAGCATTTATTAAATACTCACATTTACCATATGGTTCCTTATAGTATCGGGGGTTGATCGGGACAAAATACTCTTTACCCCCATACACAATATTTAAACCACCCTCTCTACTAATGGACTCTACAGATTCCCTACTACCATAATATACTATTATATCAGTTAATCCGCCGCGGAAAAGATAATATGTAAGAATCCCCCCGATAGCTCCGCCGCCAATAATGCATAGTTCATATATCAATTTATTCCTCCTTAATATTTACTCAACAATAAATCCAGTATCTCATCTAGTTCCTCAAAAATATTACAAATAATGTAAATATTTGGTTCAAGTCCATAACCACCATAATCAACTATAATATCTGGTTTCTTTGCTAAAATCTTCTCTACGCTAGACCAGAAATCATTTAATGAACTATGTGGACCGCAATATATAATCTTATACTTATTCTTCAAACCCTCTAATTCATTAATATACGCTATATTCATTGCTACTCTACGTTTATCATAGTATCTATTAGCTAGTAGTAGTATTCTCGATAAATGTCTACTACCACCATATAATGGTTCACCAACAATTCTAAGTGAAGAACCAACCTTTACTATTCTACCAGTCAAACCTATTATATCCGATTGATTAAGTG
>NJDP01000066.1 GCA_002254665.1 Desulfurococcales archaeon ex4484_58
TTCTTTTCTTTATCGTATTCAAAAACCAATACATCATTCCTAGTTCCTCTCCTAACTATCTTATTTAGATCACTTGTTGGAACAATGAATATCTCTTCTTGTTCAACCTCGTACTCCTCGAAAGCTATTGATGGGATCTTTAATATGATCATAGAAGTTTTATCGGGACTGAGAATCCTTACTTCAAGAGCATCTGGTGTTGTATAGAATGGTGCTTCATCAGTTATCTTTGCTAATGCTTGTGCAATATATTTAAACTTAGATGTAGCTGTATATGATGCTCTAAACATTTCCTATACACACCCATTAATGTAGAAACATTAACTATTTATTCAATACTTAATCTAACCTATATATAGTTTAAATTGTTTGGGGGTTATGTTTTGAGTATTAAAATTACAATCGATCTAGCTAGAAGCCCGCATGTCGTACTTGATGATAAAAATACTGTCGAACTTGTCAAATGTTTATTCGAGGAAACAGGGGGTACGAGAGATCTAGAAGAGACACTTAGGATAGTTAAAAACTTTGACGAATATTATAGGTTTTCTAAACGGAAATTCGAAGAATACATTACTCCACAAAAGGATCATAGAGAGGTTGTTTTAGGTAGGGCTGTGGTTCATAAGTTGAGATTATTCATGGAAGATAATAATAGGAAAGTAGAGTTGATATTTGATCGAAGATTCGATATTAAAGTATTGGAGAATTGTTTAAAGAATATAGGTTTTAAGGAAATAGTTATTGAAAAACAATTATTTTGACTTCTTCTTTTTCCTCTTACTACTCTTCTTCCTCTTCTTTCCGGTCTTCTTTGTTTTCTTTTCTTTCTTCTTTTCTTTTTCTTTTTTCTTCGTTTTTCTAGGTATTGTTATCGTTATGTTTTTCAACGATGTAATATCTGTTTTTCCCTCTAGTATTTGTATCCATGTTTTGGTGATCTTTATGAAGCTCTCGAGGTAATCTATTCTTATAGTCTTAGGTATTTCTTTAATTTCCGTTTCTATTTCTTCGTTTTCTTCGCTAGATATCAATTATTTTACCTCCTTTTCCTAGTAGTATATGGGCTATTTCTTCCTCACTAACCAATAATACTTCACTTAATCCAGTAATTGCTAGTATGTAATTTAAGCTTTTTATATTCCTTAAAATATTTCTTATAGCATTTATTCTTCCATGAACATATATTCCTGAGAAGAGTTTTGAAACATAATCTAAGTTTCTAGGTTCAGTTATATTAAATGCTATCTTTATAGCTGAGTTATCAATTATTGGTTCAGGTATGGATATTGGATGTTGTGTTATAAAGATCAATCCAATACCATACTTTCTACTTTCCATCATAAGTCTTGAGACAATGTTTCTACTAACATCTCTAATAAATAAAGTGTATGCTTCATCTAATATAATTATCTGTTCACGTTCAACCTCCCTCCTATACATCATATCCAGTAGTCTCTGTAGGAAGGTATCTACATAAAGTATTCTGACATAATCACTTTTCAAGTTATTCAAAGCCATAACGCTTGGTTTCATGAAGATATTTCTTAGATCAATTGTTGTTTCACTGAAAACATTATCAGCTAGGATCTTGATGTAGGGATGTATTCTTCGATATAATTCATTTTCATTCATTAGTTCTTCACAGATCTCTAGAGCATCAACTATAGTTGGTGGTTTTTTACTCCATGTGCTTGGTTCATCTTGTATGATACCTTTTCTTTCATAAGTTTTTACGAAAAGTTCCTCGAAAGCTTGTCTCTGGAGATGGCCGAGTCTAAACAATACCATTATTATACTAGACAATTGATGTGCACGTTCGCGTGGATTTAATCTTCCTAACTCTAGCGGGTTCAAGCTTAGTTTCGAGGAATCGATGATCTCTATCCCTGGTATGTGTTCCTTTAAAATCTTATATTCACCATGAGGATCAAAAACTATAAAGTTATACTTGTATTTCCTATATATCTCTATCAATAAATGCTTAGCTAACAAAGATTTACCAGAGCCAGTGGATCCCATTATTACCATGTGTTTATTTGGAAGTTTAGTTAGATCGATATAGAGTGGTTTCTCATATTTCATCCAGTACCATATTCTTTTACGTCTATCCTCCTCGATATTCTGTGGTATATCTCTATAAATGTTACGTGGAATACCATAAACTAGTTTAGCTTTAAGAGTACCGAATAAGATACTTTCTTCGTGATTTTCGGAAACAATTTGTTTTAATTCTTCAATAAAAGATCCGCTATATTCTAGGATCGTTGTTGTTGAATAACTTATTAGCGAAATAGAAGAGAATGGGCCTATAGGACATAGTATTCCAAGTTTTAACCCCATATTAGGGTCTCTAGTTACTGTGACAAAAATCATTGCTAACACTAGATTGATAGGTATATATATTAGCAGTGATCTATAAAGAGTTATGACGTCATCGGCTACAGGTGTAAATAGTGATGTTATAAATACAGAATATAATGGTAAAGTTAATGAAGTAGTAGCGAAGAGTAATGCATAATTTCTAGTAATGACCCATGTATCTTGTTTACCTAAACTATACACTTTTTTGTTTTCAATAAAATTTATTATTAGATCATTAATTGATAGATATTTATTAACTATTAGAAATACAATGATTGAACCAACAAATCCGATTAATAGATATGGATAAGTAATAGTATTGCTGTAGATTGAAGGATCAACTACATAAAGCATTAATAAAATATTTACTAAAGCTAGTAATATTGAATTCAAAACTATACTAGAAAGTAATGTAAAGACGATAATTGTTAATGGAATATAGTACGTTGTAAATACATTATAGATGGAATAACTAGTATAGGTTTCCCCATGTATAAGAGTATAAGCTATCACGAAGAACATTAGATTAAATATTATTTGTAAAAAACCCTTAATCAATAGACGTGTATCCGTATAAGTCAATTCCTATTTTCCACCAAATAGTATATTTATAATAGGCGTATTATTAACGTAATTAACCTATATAAGATATCATATTTTTAAGAAGCTTATATAGAAATACTCTAATCTAAGGGTTCTACATGAAGAATAAAGATATTACTTCATGTCTAGAAAAACTTGGATATAAGAGATTAACCGATCTCCAGAAGAAGGTATTTAGGGAAATAGTTTCCTGTAATAGATCAGTTATTATAGTTGCACCCACTGGTTCAGGTAAAACAGAAGCCGCTCTTTTCCCTATAATGTATCTAATTAGGAAAAATCAATTGAAACCAATAGCAACAATATACATAACTCCACTACGTGCTTTAAACCGCGATATCGAGGAGAGAATAGAAAGGATCGCTGAATGTTTTGAGGTTTCCGTTTCGCTTAGACATGGTGATACCTCATACTCCCTGAGAAAAAATATAGAAAAGAATCCTCCACAAATTCTAGTAACTACTCCTGAAACACTCAACTACCTAGTTATAAACGATAAACTCCGTTCATATCTCAAAAATCTACAGTTTATAGTGATAGATGAGTTTCGTGAATTAATAGAGAGTAAGAGGGGTCTTCTACTCTTTACAGTTATTTATCTCTTAGAACACATGCTCGGTAGAAAAATTAGGAAGATAGCGTTAACAGCTACATTAAAAAATGAAGAAGACTCTATTCGTATCCTAGAAGGTTCTCTTTATACATCAAATGTAGTTGTGATAAGAGACGAATCAGCTAAAAAATTTGTTATAAACATTATTGTCCCGAATAAGTTTCAAATAAATAGCTATATTGATGATCTAATGGATATCACTAATGATGAGAGGGTAGCTCATAGAATAGCTTATCTAATTAATATATTAAGTAGTAGGAAAGGAACACTAATATTTACTAATACACGCTCACTCGCAGAACGTTTGGGATTCATACTTAGCAAAACTATCGATAAGTTAAAGTTACCATTTAAAATAGGTGTGCATCATGGGAGTCTCTCACGTACACATAGGGTTTCTGTAGAAAAAACGTTTAAGAAAGGGGAGATCAGGGGGTTAGTAGCAACATCTAGTATGGAGCTCGGTATTGATATTGGTACAATAGATTATGTTATACAATACATGTCTCCGAGACAAGCAACTAGACTTCTCCAAAGAATAGGTAGGAGTGGACATAGGTTAGGGGGAGTCTCTCGCGGTGATATCATAGTATATGATAACCTATACCAAGTATTGGAATCAATAGTTTTAACACGTAGAGCTTTAAACTATGATTTAGAGAAAGAGAGGATATATAAGTCTCCACTCGATGTATTAGCGTATGCTATAGCAGTACATACTCTAATTAATCCTTCCGGGATCCCTATATATGATCTATTCTCGTATCTAATTAATCACCCACTCTACCAAGAATTAGATCTTAACTATTACCATGACTTGATAAAGTATTTAGAATATGCTAGAATAGTAAAGATTAAAGAAAATAAACTATACCCCACACGTAAGACAAGATTATATGTATATAGAACTACAATGATACCAAACACTAGAGATGTGAATGTAATTGAGATATCTAGTGGTAAACAAGTAGGTGTATTGAATGAAGAATATGTTGTATTAAATCTTAGTGAGGGAGATAAACTTGTTTTAGGCGGTAAATTATGGAAGATCATAGGATACGATGAAGATAATTCAAAACTATATGTTGAACCCTATAGCGTATCTACTAATGAAATACTGGTTCCCCACTGGGAAGGAGAGAATATACCAGTTGAGTATAGAGTAGCTAGAGAAGTAGGTAGTTTGATCAGAAGAATTAAGGACAATAATGAGATAGGAATATACAGTAAATACCAGGATCTACTGGATAAAATAATGGAACATATATATTTGTTCGGTAATGATAAAGAAATAATTATTGATTATTGTGAAGAACCAAATATGATAACCATTAACATACATGGAGGCACTAAGGTTAATAGATTATTAAGAGATCTATTGAAAAGCTTCTTAAGTATCTGGTTTCCATTCATTAAATTCGATGTATATAGTATGCCTTACGCAGTAATAGTAAAAATCGATCAATTGGGTAGAAACTACGTTAATGAGATAATTAATAAAATAGAGTATCTTCTCATTAATCTAGAAGAATATATTGATCCAAATGTTTTAAAGGATATAGTTAAGAAACAAAACACTCTACTATGGAGGATATATCAGGTAGCTCAGAGATTTGGAGCATTTGATCCTAGGAAAACCAAAGTTACAAGAAACATTATCGAGGGATTCATAGACACGATCATTGGTATTGAAGCATTCAAAGAAGTATTGTTTAAAGATTATGATTTAGAGTCAGCGCACGAGATAGCTAAATTAATTAAAAGAGGTTCTATTAGAATAATTAAAAGAATAACTTCTGCCCCCAATAAGTTCCATTATGAAATACTAAACTATATAGAGGTTCCAATAACAAGCGAGGTTAAACCATTCGATCCAAGTGAGTACAAAGAACGTTTGATGAATAGAAAGGTCTCTCTTCTCTGTATAAAATGTGGTTATTTAATTACTGGTAAACTAAAGGATCTCGTAGAGTCAAGCATGTATAGTTGCCCGAGGTGTGGTTCAAAGACATTAGCTCCAATTAAAGGTGATGGCGCGGCTGAAAGGGAAATTATAGTTAAGAATATTAGTGGTGAGAAGTTAAGGAAAGACGAGAAACGTGTTCTCGAGGATTTGAGGAAGAGAGCTATCTTGTTTATTCAGTTCCGAGAATTAGCTCTTATAGCATTGAGTTCTCGTGGAGTGGGTGTTACTGAAGCTATTCGTGTTTTAAATAAAGTTATGCATGGATCTGATCTTTATAAAGAACTATATGAATCTGAGAAGAAATTTGTTAAAGTGAAAAAATATATTAAGTGATCAATCGTTTAAACTAGTAGTTCTGAATATTCCTCAGCTCTTCTACGACTAGGTCTACTCCATGCTCTAGGATCATTTATTATGAGCGGCACAACTACTTTCTCTACGAGAACCTCTGAAACAGGGCAAACTTCTAGACATATACGGCATCCACTACATTTATTTAAAGGATCCGGTTTGGGCCCTGCTTTAGTTAGTTTAACTATTTTATAGGGACACCATAATATACAGCTTCCGCATCTACTACATCCATGTATCCTATATATAATCTTCACCACGTCCACGAGATCCTCTAGATTATCTACATTTTCATAGGGTTCAACTAGAATCTTGTTATCGATTATATGTATGAGTGTATCTTTTGTTCTAACCAGTAATTCATTATTGTTTTCAATGAATTCTTTATCAAGCATTTTCATATTAGTTTTAAATACCTCGATTTGTTGTCTATTCGTGAACAGTTTACGATTAAATATAACTTCTAAATTATTGTTTTCTTCATTAGCCCTTATCGGTGTTAAGTTTACTTTACTATTCAATAATCTTTCCATATACTCTCTTCTCCAATCTACATTATAGTTTCCTATGTGTTTCACTAACCTATACTTGGCAATAGCTGGCGTCAACCATCTCCATAGTCCTAGAGTGATCCATTCACATGGTTGATGTAGTTTATCTCTCCAATACTCTAATATATCTAGCCATTTCTTCCATAAACAAGGATATCGTTTCTCAACCTCGCCAAACTCTGCTAATGTACTTGCAGGACATAGGTAACAACCCAATCTCTCATAACCTATATCATATAATGGGTTATAGGGCAGTTTGTACTTATAGATATAGAGCCAAAGCACTAGTTGATTCCATTCTTGTATAGGGGTGGTTGTTAATAAATGTGGAACCCACCTATTTCTCCATACTATCGGGCTTTTAGCACGATCTATGGATTCATATGCTCTTTGACCAACAATATTTAACGCACCACTACCCCATTTAACTCGTGTAGTCTTAGCTATTGGTACAAGTTTTATTATTTTACAACACCACCTATAGTCTTTACCGGGTGGACCAAAAATAGATACTGTCTCCCAGAAGGCGTTACCAGCACTTGCTCTTACAAGGTTTAACCCGAAACGTTTAGCTACATATTCTACATTCTTAATAGTCTCTGGTAGCTCTAAACCAGTATCATTAAACAATAGATCAGCCTCACCTAATGCTTCGAGTGTTAGGTGGAGAGCTACTAAACTATCTTTTCCACCAGAATACGATACAACTATTGGTAATGGATTTTTCTTGTAAAGCTTGGTTAGGAAATTGATCGAGTGTCCTTTGTACCATTCGATCCCGTCTTCATTATATTTCAATACATCCTCTAAGGATCTCCTCTTAACATCAACTTCTATTGGTGGTTTCCCGCCTTTAAATGTTTTTGTGACAATGAATTTTCCACCTATATTTTCAGCTAAACCAAGTATTTCTTCCTGCTCATTAACTATTACAGCTTGTCTAGAGGAAATAGAACGAATACCTAGCGATTGCTTCTTCTTTATGGGTGAAGATACTCTAATATATTCTACTAATCTATTATGATAAGCGTAGTAAGCACCAGAATACGTTAATCTAAACTTCCACTTCCTAGTGAATGGGTCATAGTATAATTGGCCCCATACATTACCGGAGGAGACCACCTCCCACATCTGATCCCAATGTGGTACTTTATTCATTAAAATAAATTGTCCTCTAAACCATTCATTATAGAGTTTCTCATCACCAAACTCATACTCTATAGACTCCTCTAATCTCTCGTAATCCCTCTTAAAACCGGGGCGAGCATCCCCTGGCTCCGTTAATTTCAAAACATAGAATAGATCAACTTGATGATGTTTAGGTTTTACTACCGGGATATTATAGTCGGGATCCCAGTAGATTTTAGCTATCTTTGGCCATATTCTACGCATACTCCTACATCCTTCTAGTACTTCCATTACTTTGTAATAACTTTAAATCGGTTTATTTTAATTTATTTATAGTTTATGATTTAATAATTATATTTTTATAGACGATTGTCTATTTGATGATACGTGTATATAAAGAATTTATTCGATAATCAGTTAGACATTAGAGGTAATGTTTATATACGTCCTTTTTAACCTAAATATTTAATGTTAATACCTTATTTGATTAAAGAGGTTGGGTGAGTGAAGTGTCTAGGCTACTATCTATCCTAGTTTTGACCCTAATGTTAGTATCTATAATCGTATTACCAGTACCGGGAAGAACATCACCAGAGGTAGGAGATACTGGTGTATATCTAAAAGCTGGTTTTCCCGATAATGCGTTGAATTGGACTGGTAAACCATGGAATGAGACAACGGAGGAGTTTTACCCAGTAATTGTAACTGATGATGGAACTGTTAGGATATATATTGATAAAAACATAGTACCATGGCCGTTGATCAGAATATCCTTTGTATTCCCAGAAAACATTACTGCACCAAGTACTGGTGGAGTATTCTTACCAATAGGCTACAATAACACATTCTCTTCAACGAACCCAGATTATTTTGGTTCAGCTGTAATAGACTTAACAAAACCGACAAACTGGAGTGATACACCTTCTCATGGTCTTTAC
>NJDP01000067.1 GCA_002254665.1 Desulfurococcales archaeon ex4484_58
TATACTTTAAACCAATCAATATCTCTACCCAAAACAGATCAAACCCTAAAACCACATATTCAATCTCTCAATAACCATAGTATAAACCCTAAATTAAGAGAAATAAAAACTCAACCCCTCCTAATCTAAGAGAAGTATGAAAGAATTAGAGAGAATCAGCAGCGGCCATTCTCAACATTAGAATATTCAGTCCGCTGAAAGTTCATCAACCAATAAGAATTATGATTGATTAATGGAATATATTTCTATAATGAATTTTGTCTAAAACATTAAAACAAAATATCAGATTATATAACATATGAGGAGCTCAATGGAAAACAAAATTTCTTAATTTTACGAACTAATATAGGCTTTTTGATTTTCAAAAACTTTTTCTATTGATTAAAACCCTTTATTTTTTCGGTTATTTCTTAATGTTTTGAAAACTTTAACAAAAAACATTATAGGGAATAGTTTTATAAGGGATTAAACAAAATACATTATATTGGTGATATAATGTCTAAGGACAAGAAGAGATTGATCGAGAGAAGAATACTTTACATCCTAGAGAAATATGAGAGCGAGTCCTCTACATCAAACGATGAGAATAATGAAGAGTTAGTATATGATTTAGATGAATACGATTTTGAAGAAGAACTTAGAGAGATAGTTGAAGATATAATAACCGATATAGATACAGAACATATCGATGATCCCGAAGAAGACTATTAAATTGATATAGTTTAGAGAAAAATCTCTCCTCCCCCTAAACCTTTTTTCTCTTCTTTTTATTGTTTCTTATGGCTATAACATTGTTATCATTTATTTCTGAGATGTGGTAGTTAAATATTTATTCCTTATCTTATATGATATTGTGGATAGAAGGTTATTTTCTATTGATCGGTGTATATTTATGGTTGAACAATCTAAACCTATGCGTCCCCCGCTTAGTGGTACTGCGAAGATTATTCGTTATACTCCATGGCTTGTTCATTTTAATACTGGTGCTTGTAATGGTTGTGATATTGAGGTTTTAGCTGCACTTACTCCTCTCTATGACCCAGAGCGTTTTGGTATAAAACTTGCTCCTAGTATTCGTCACGGGGATATACTTGTTGTTACTGGTGCTGTTACTAAGAAAGCTGGTGAACGTCTCAAGAGATTATATGAACAAATGCCTAATCCTAAATTCGTAATAGCTGTTGGTGCATGTGCTATTGATGGTGGTGTATTCCATAACGCCTACAACGTATTAGCTGGTGTTGATAAAGTTATCCCGGTAGACATGTATATTCCTGGTTGTCCAGCTAGACCTGAAGCTATCTTAGATGGTATTGTTAAATTGTTAAAGAAACTAGAGGAATTATAGTTTTTATGGAGGGGTTTGATATGAGTGTAATTGAGAAATTAAATGCTTTGAAAAAGTATTTTGTCGAAGAATATATTATTAAACCTAATAGGAGAGTATATGTATTTAAATCTGAGGATCTAAAGGCTCTCTTCCAAGATTTGATCAAGGTTTTTGGTTATGAAAACTTCTATGTAGCAACTATTGTTGGAACAGATCTTATTAGCGAGGGTAAAATTCGTCTTGACTACTACGTTAATCTATTACCGGATGAGGTAACAGTTGTTTTCCGTACCTATCTGCCTCGAGAAAACCCTACTATTGATAGTTTGATCGATATAATACCAGGTGTTTTGAGTGGTGAATGTGAAACTTATGATCTAGTTGGAGTTGTATTCCGTGGTAATGAGTTTTTAAAGCGTGGATTCTTTGTTCCAAAGGAATTTGTTGAACAAAAGATTTATCCATTGAGGAAAGATGTGAAGGTGTAGTGTGATGGGAGCTAAGAAGGTTATTGAGGTACCGTATGTTGTAGAGCTACCAGTTGGTCCTCAGCATCCTGCTTTACATGAACCATTATTATTGAAAGCTTATGCTGAGGGGGAGGAGATAGTTAAGGTTGAGATTAATACTGGTTATAATCATCGTGGTATTGAGAAATTAGCTGAAAGAAATAATTTCTATAGAAACATATTCATATGTGGACGTGTATGTGGTATTTGTAATACTGTACATGCTAACTGTTATACACGTGCACTCGAGTATTTATTGGGGGTTGAACCTAATAATAGGGCTAAGTATTTGAGAGTTGTTGCTATGGAGTTTGAACGTATCCACAGCCATATGTTGATCAATGCGATCATGGCTGAAATACTTGGTTTTGACAGCTTATTTATGAATATGATGCTTGATCGTGAAAGGATAATGAAAGCTAAGGAGATCCTTACTGGTAACCGTGTTATTGGAGACTATATGATGGTTGGTGGTGTCCGTAGAGATGTTGATGAAGTTAAACGTGATAAGCTTATCAAACTACTTAAACAATTAAGGCCTCGTGTAGAGTATTATAAGAAATTGTTTATAGAAGATGAAACTATATTGAAGAGGCTAGTAGATACCGGTCTTTTATCTCGTGTAAATGCTACTAAATATAGTTTCGTTGGACCAGTTGCACGTGGTTCTAACGTTAGAATAGATGTAAGAGCTTCCGATAAATACGATGCCTACGGTGATATTCCATGGAATGTTATAACATATAAAGAGGGGGATTCATGGGCTAGAATGATGGTTCGTTGGGATGAGACTCTTGAAGCTATTGATATGTGTATATATGCTCTCGAGCATTTGCCAAGTGATGGTAACCCTGTACCCGATGAACGTAGACTTCCACGTAAATTCCCAGAGGGTGAATCATATGCACGTGTAGAAGCACAGCGTGGAGAGTTAACATACTATGTTATGAGTACTGGTGGTGTTAACCCATATCGTGTAAAGATTAGGACTCCTAGTTTCTTAAACGTGATCCACTCCGCTATACTATACCCAGGCTACTCTATTGCAGACCTACCAGTTATATTTGTATCTCTAGATCCATGTATAGCTTGTATGGAGAGAGTAGCTGTTGTGGATGTCGATGAGGGTAGACGTAGACTTGTCCGTTTAAAAGATTTAGCTAAGGGGGTGTATTAGTTATGGGTAAACCTAAGATCTTAAAGCTTATACTCAAAAACTTCGTATCCAAACCAGCAACTCTACATTATCCATTGAAAGAATATCGTGTGATCAAGTTTCCATACGAACATACGTTGATCGAGGAAGATGCTCGTGGAAGGCACTATGCTGATCTGACGAAATGTACTGGTTGTTCATTATGTAAACTGGATTGTCCAGCAGATGCTATTGAAATGATACCTATACCTGAGGGTTATGAAGCTCCAAAGATCAATCCACGCAAGATCTATCCAGTAGTAAACTATTTTAGATGTGTATTCTGCTATAGATGTGTAACTATTTGTCCTGTAAACGCTTATATTACTACTAGTGAGTATAGATTAGCTTCACCAGAATCAATTGATTCTTCACAACTTAGTTTATCTACATTGAAGAAAGCTTCTGGTGGATGATATGGATCCAGCTATGATAAATACTTTTATCCTATATATTATCCCGATCTTCATAATAGCTTTCATACTTTATATAATACGTGCTTTGAGCGGTCCAACAATATCTGATCAAGTACTTGCTATTGATGCTATGACATATGATATAGCTGCTTTCCTAGTAATATTATCTATATTCTTTAGAGAACCAATACTGATCGGGGCGGCGATAGTCCTAGCACTCTGGATCTATGCACTAGACATCTATATCGCTAAGTATCTTGAAGGAAAAGAAATGGGTGAATAATAATGTATGATATATTAACATATATTGGTCTGATAATGATCGGTGTAGGTGCAATAGCTGATCTATTAGCAGCTATTGGTATGAATAAATTCTGGAACTTCTACCTAAGACTACACGCAGCCACGATAGGAACTATTTGGGGAGCATTTGTACCGATAATAGGTGCTTCACTAGTAGCTATTGGTTATGAAGCATTAGGTCCATATAGATGGTTTATGGCCGGCGCCGGTTTTGTAACAGCTTTCCTAATATTGATACTAGCACCAGCTGGTTCACATGCATTAGCACGTGCTACTCACCGTGCACGTATAGTTAAGGTCGAGCCTTGTATAGCTGATCATATAGATGAATCTATGTGTGTTAAGAAGGGTGGTAATAAATGATCGATCCCCAAATAATAGTTTTAGGTATGGCTGCATTAGCTGCACTAGTATCTGTTATAGCTACTTATCTAGCTATTTTAGAGAAGAATCTTGTAAGAGCAGTTGTTTTCTCAGCGATTCAGAGTACACTCTATGCTTTCTTATACTACGTATTGATGGCTCCAGATATAGTCCTCGTATATATACCCGTAGCTGTTGGTTTATATCCAGCTGTTGTTTTGATCCTTATAAGTAAAACTGAAAAGGAGGAAAAAGTATGAGACACTCAATAGCTATAGTTTCACTAGTATTATTCGTACTTAGTATGGCTCTACTCTTAACACTAGCTAAACAAGCATATATTCCACGCAAGGAAGTTAGGGATTTAGCTAAGATATACCTGAATACAACATATAATCCCTGGAATAAGAAATTCACTGCTATGTCACCTGAAGGAGTAACAGCTATTGTATGGGATTATCGTGGACTAGATACTGTTTTCGAAACGGCTGTATTCTACCTAGCGATCATAGGCTCTATAGCATTAGCCCGCGGTATAGGTAAATATAGTAAACCAACTAGTGATGAAAAGAAGCTTGGGTTATCCCTGATCGTTAAGACTGTTACAAGGATCACAACAGTATCGATCATAGCAGTAGCAGTATCTATAGCTCTACACGGACACTTAACACCCGGTGGTGGATTCCAGGGAGGAGCAACAGCCGCTGTAGCACCGTTACTGATCCTAATAGCTTTCTCACAATACTTCCTATTAGAAAGAGGTGTTTCTAAAGATTTAATGCTAGTGATACGTAGTTTAGGTTTAGCTGGTATTGGTTTAACAGCTATAGCTGCTTATTTCATAGGCGTTGCTATGAATAAATATGCTTTCGTCCTACAGAATCAAGCTAAGCCTTTGAGTGAAGTATCTATTCCAGCATATATTGATGGACAATTAATTAGCGGTACATTATGGTTCTTCAACATATCGGAGTTCTTCGCTGTAATGGCTGGTTTCACTATTGTATTGATCCTACTAGTCATACCCGAGAGAGCATTTAAGAGTAGTGGAGGGGAGGAGAAGTGATCGACTTAGTAGATTATTTCTTAACACTAATAGTAACAGCTATGATCGTTAATCTTGGATTAGCATTATATGGTATATTCTTTAGACCTAGCATGATCAAGAAGATCATAGCATTAACCATACTAGGCGATACAGCCAATACATTTGCAATAATACTCGGCTATAGGAGATGGCCTTCACCAAAAACACCTTCTAGACCACCAGTACTAGTAAACTATACGGATGCAACACCAGATACTCTCAAAGAATTCGTGGGCAGAGCTGTTGATCCATTACCACAAGCACTCGTATTAACCGCTATTGTTATCGGATTAGCTGTTACTTTATTCATGGTGTTCTTAACACTACAGATCTATAGAGCTTATGGTACAACCGATATGCGTAAGATCAAGAAATTGAAGGGTTGAGGAGAGATGAGGATCGGTAGTTTAATTGTTGTTGGTCTATTAGTGTTTGTAACCTATATAGTGTTTAGTGGTAGTGTATCAACATACGATCTAGTAGCTGGTATTGTATCTGCGATCATTATTGGCACGATATTCTCTGAATTCGTAGTAAAGAATCCAGGAAAAGTCTTCAATCCAGTTCGTTGGGCATGGTTAATAGCTTATGCAATATACTACTTCTTCGTAGCAGAGGTTCGAGCACATTTAGATGTTATGTATAGGATCATACATCCAAGAACACCAGTTAAACCAGGTATTATCATGGTTCCCTACGAAGTTGAAAGTGATTATGCAATTACATCGGTTGCTAACTCTATAACCAATACACCCGGTACTGTTGTTGTAGATATTGATCCAGAGAAGAAAGTCTATTATGTCCACTGGATCAACGTTAAATCAACTAAACCAGAAGAAGCACGTAAATATATCTCATTAACCTTCGAGAAGTATTCAAAGAAGGTATTTGATTAGATCATGGGAGGTGAACAATGAATGGTTGATTTAAGTGGTTTAGCATATGATTTAACTGGATTAACTGTTCCATTAATAGCTATATTCGCATTCATACTACCATTAATATCTAAGATTGTTAAAAACAAGTATTTCCCCGGAATATATGCTTTAATAGTTACTTTATTCGCTACATTATCAACCACAATTATATTCATGTATCTCGGTAGTACACTTGAACATAAAACTTATACTTTTAGAAATATAACGTTTAATGCTACAATCAGTAAACCAATAGTATATGGTTTTGGTGGTTGGCCTCCACCAATAGGTATTAGTTATGAAGTTGATGGATTAAATAGTCTTATTGGAGTATATATTGGATGGATCATGTTGCTAATAGTATTGTTTAGTTTATGGTATAATAGAAACTTAGATGAACCGGAATGGTACTATACACTACTATTAGGTTTTGAAGCTGGTGTATTAGGTTGTCTATATACTGGTGATGCATTCAACTTATTCGTTATGATCGAGGTACTAGCTATATCAAGTTATGCTTTGATAGCATATCATAAAAACAACCCAGGATCAATAGAAGCAGCAATAAAATACGGTATTTTAGGAGCAACGGCAACAACGATCTATTTTATAGGGTTGATGATCATTTATGGTATATATGGCACATTAAATATGGGCCATATACTATACAAGAATCTACAAGTATTCGGTAATGTTATGATCGGTGAAGCCCCGCCAGGCCTAGTATTAGCTACTACATTAGCTGTCTCACTAGCATTATGGGTATTCACATTAAAATCCGGATTATTCCCCAATCACTTCTGGTTACCAGATGCTTATTCTGAGGCACCAACACCAATATCAGCTGCATTAGCTGGTTTATCAGAGGTTATAGGTATATATGTTGTTATTAGGTTTCTATATACTGTATTCCCAGCATTCTCCCCGATCGGGTATTATTATCGTGGATTAATACTAGAGATCCTACTAATACTTGGTTTTCTCGGAGGAGTAGTTGGTGCTTTAATGATGTTTATACAGAGAGATTTGAAGAGGTTACTCGCTTATAGCTCGATCAGCCATATCGGATTAATATTTATGACATTGTCAATCGGATTCCTTGCTCTACCAATGAAGAGACTAGACTCTATACTAGTGATCGCTTTCACAGCTGTAGTTACACATATAATTGCTCATGGGCTAGGTAAAACCCTGCTATTCATGTCTTCAGAGATATTCATAGAATCCAGTGGTACGAAGATCATGGATGATATGCGCGGTGTTGGACGTAAATATCCGTGGGTAAGCTTAGCGTTTATAGCTGGATTCTTAAACTTGATGGGAGCGATCCCATTTATTGGTTTCTTCTCAAAACTATTAATGTATCAAGCATTCATAGAATCCGGTCTATTACTAGCCGCGATCGGTGTTATTATAGTATCTGCTCTAAGTGTACCTGGATACGCTAAAGCTATATATGCTATAGTGTTTAGTACACCTACACGTGAATATAGATTAGTTAAGACTAGTGGGTTTAAAGTATTAATAATCATAATCGCTTTAGCACTACTATTACTTGGAGTATTTTATAGCTACATATACTCTATGATATCTGAGTACATAAGTTCATCTATAACTATGGGTGGATTATTCAATTACGAGAGAGCTTTCCATGAAGCATTCTCAAAGCTTATGGGTTGATGGATCATGATAGGTAAAATAATCTCATATAATAACCCAATAGATCTAACAATAGCTGTTACTATTAATTTAGTGATAGCTTTACTAGTATTAACTATAATATATTGGATATTAAAACCAGGATCACGTAGAGTAACAACAGTATATCTAGCTGGTGAAGGGGAGGAGATTGTATCATCATTTTCTCCCAGCCCATTAAACCTCTACTGGGGATTTATTAAGAGATTCGCTAAGACGATATACAAGTACTTATTAGAGGCAATGCATACTGGAGACATACATGATTGGATCTCATATATGGTTTCATGGTATGGGATATTGATCCTAGCCTCACTCATAATCTTAATAACATATATTGTTGCGAGGTGAAAAGAGCGTGTTTGATCCGTCAACTATTGGTTTATGGTTGTTCTCAATAATAGTATTCCCTGGAACAATATTCCTTATAGCACTAGCTCTATTCACACAATACCTCGTACGTAAATGGAGTGGTAGACTTCAGAAAAGACTTGGTCCAACATATGTTGGTCCAGCTGGTGTTCTACAACCATTTATGGATCTATTGAAGCTAGTACATGTTAAGGAGGAAGTAGTTCATAGATATAGTATGCCTAGTCTCGCTAAATTATTTGGATTAATAGGTATAGCTGCTGGTATAGCTGTTACTTTAATGTTTCCATTAA
>NJDP01000068.1 GCA_002254665.1 Desulfurococcales archaeon ex4484_58
TAATTCTGCTGGCCCATTAGCGGGGATCATATATGTTGTTGACAGGGGATCTATACCTCGAGGGGCTGTAACTATACCATTTGAAGCATTAGTTTTATCAGCATTGGGTATTGCTCTCGGTATTTTGATTTGGGGTTATAGTGTTGTTGAAACTATTGGTGAGAAAATAACGACATTAACGATTGAGACTGCATTTATAGCTCAATTCAGTGGTTCTATATCAACATTGATCGTTACACGTATGGGTCTACCAGTATCAACCACGGTAGCTATTGTTGGCGCTATAACTGGCGTTGGTTTAGCACGTGGTATTAGAAATGTTAATTTCAAAACTTTATTCAAGATCATTTCTATGTGGTTTCTGGGATTTCCGGTAGTAGCCGGATTAACTGCTTTAATCCTCTACATAGTGTTACCAGTTTAGGAGCTGAGAAATAGGGTTATTTTCTAGCCCATCCAACGATTAATGCTCTTATATAATCAGCTGCTTCTCTACAAGCATCAGCTGCTTCCTCTAGATCGTGGTTTAGGTCGTGGACTAGTATAGCTAGTGTATATGGTTTCAATTGGTCGTGATACCTTAATAGTTTACCACGATTCTCAACATCAATGTTATCTGCCTCCTCTTCTATAGATTCTATTTCATTGATCAACTCACGTGCAACCTTATACTCTCCCTTAATAGTGTTATCTACAGCTTCAACTACTTTCTCTGTAGCTTCAACTATTCTCTTAATCAATTCTTCAAGACCTCTCCTAATATCTTCTGGTATCTCTAGATAGGGTATGATCGTTAGTTCACGTGATGCTTCCTTGATCCAATCAATTATTCTATCAAGTCTTTTTATTAAGTGGAAGAAATCTTCTTTGAATGCTGGATCTATTCTTGTTTCTTCTAGTAAAGCAATTATGTTTTTCCTGATCTCATCTGCTCTAGCCTGGATTTTGAATGTATTTGTTAATTTTGCTTTAGCTTCTCCTACACGTACTTCGTTTAGTAGCTTTATTGCTTCATTGAAATTGTTTATAATATCCTCTATTTTTTCTATATACTCTCGTAGTAGAGATACTATCTGCTCTGGCAGTATATCCTTGATCAACTATTATTCCCTCGTATTGTCTATATATTGTATGGGATATATAAATATATGTAAGGATATATTTCACGAAGTCTATATATGCCTTATATTTTTCTGAGAAGAGAAGATATCTTTTCTGTTTGCTGTATATATATTTGTTTTTGGTTTCAATTTAGAGAAACCAGACAATTTGTTTAAATTTATACTTTATTTCAATTCTTATACACATATAAAATATGGGAAAAGTATTAAAAGATTATTTATGTCTATATTAAGAATTGGTGTAGTGTTTATGGTTTATGATTTTATTGAAGAGTTAAATCGTAGAGGTCTTGAGTTGAAGAAGAAGAGAGATATGCTCTTTAAAGAGATGGAGGATTTTTATGTTGAGATAGTTAAGTCTTTGTTAAGGAATGGTGTATCTAATGTTCCAGCAATAGCTTTTTATGATGTACGTGGTGGTGTTAAACGTGGTGTTGATGAAGGTATTGTTATTGAGAATGGTTATGTATACTATGTTAATGTACGTGATGGTGTAAAGATTGTTTTAGAAAATGAAGAAGAACTACGTACTGCTCTACGGGTAATGTTGGGTGATCTAATGGTTCTCAGAGATCCTACACGTGCAGTTAGAGATTTGAAAGAAGCGTTAATAGAGAGGTTAGGGGCGAAGAATTAGGGTTTACCTGATTTCAACGATAATATATTACTTGTCTCTGTAACAGTTAAAGATGCTAATCTCCTTCTATGATAAAACTTTATACTTCTAACATAGACTATGTAATCTGGGTTCTCTAATGATACTTTCCTAGGGATCTTCTCAGCAATAACCTTAATAGCATCTATGGAATGTGCAGGTAATCGTGTCTCTAACCAATAGAGTCTACCACGAAGACTAACTCTATATGTTTTATCCTCCGGGATCTTATCTTTAGCTAATTTACCAGCTTCATCAGCTATTATCTCAACGTATGGATCAAGTATACGATCAACCGGTATTACACGATAAATAATAACTAGTTTATCACGATTATCTCTTAAAACCTCAATAGCTTTATAAGGATCATCTACACGTAATAATAGTACAGAATATCCAGCATCAACAACTCGATAATCACCAAGTATATCTCGGAGAATACTCAAAACATACCTATAATTGTATGGTCCCGGTTCATGTGTAACTATGAGATTAAAACTATTCTTCAATACTGATCAACCTATATGTAATGGTGGTTTACTAGTTTAAATACACTATTCAATACTATAAATACTTTTATTAAATACGAAGAGAAACGATGGAAAAATAAAAACTCTACCTGGACTTCTTCTTACTCTTATCACTACTCTTCTACTTGATTTCTTTTTATCCCACGTTTCCTAGGCCTAGAATATCACTCATATATTATTTAAATTATTGATTTAAGAACAATATTTGGTATGGAAGACTATTTGTTAAGATCATTATTGTGCTATTTACGTGTTTCTCTTCCAAAGATCATTAATCCATCGTGGATAATTATCGATTTCTCTAGTATTTTCTTTAAAAGCTTATTCTGTTCTCTATATTCATTTATATTTATCACAATAACATCTAAAGTTAATCCTTTAGGTCTTAATCTAGAGATTTTTTCTTCAACATAGTCCTTATCGCTACGAGTTATTATTAATAAATCGAGGTCACGGGGCTCGGTTGAGAAGAGCTTGGAAGGATCACCTCTACCACCAAAAACTATAATTGTAGAGGCATCTCCTATTTCCCTAATTATTTCTTCTAAGAAAACTTTTATCTTAACTGGTCTTTCACTTAAAACTTTCTTTCTACTCTTTAAGTATTTCTTTAATAAATTCGATGATTTTTTCTCCATAAAATATACACCTCTCAGCTACTCTCTTATTATAAATTGTGAGTCCTACGCCGGGGTATCGGGCTCTAGTATAATGTTTTTCTAGTGCTTCAGCATATGTATAGATTTCTTCCGGGACACTATAATCTAGATTTTCAATTGATTCGAGAAGCTCTACTAAACTATGTGTAAATGGATATGAACCAATAGTTTTTACGAGAAAACCTTTAAGATAAAGCTCTACTGCTTGTTGCATATGGAAACAAACTAACCAGTATCTTCCACGTTCTAGATCATCATGTGCTTCTTCTAAAAACCCCTCGGCTTTTATGAACCACTCGCTCGGATCAACCAATAAATACACCATAGACAATTATCCTAGTTTTTCCTCACAATACATAATAACTACTACTTCGTTTATATAATGTATCGATAAAATTAGAGATTATGTTGAGAAGACTAGGAGGTATTTGTTTTGATTGCTAGGATAGAGCGTAGAAATATAGTTTTACAAGAAGCTAGTAATTATTGGGAGTTAAGATCGGTTCTTGATAATGTTAATCAGATATTATTGAGTAGAAAATATAAACCAACATATTTCTTCCAAGGAACACCAGTAATAGGTCAAGGAGGATTCTCGGTAATAATAAAACTAGACCGTGAACTCACAGAAGAAGATGTTAGGATTTTAAAGAGAATACTTTCGAGTAGTGGTATAAATGTTGTAATTAAATAATTAGTGGAGAAAATAGTTATCTATATATCACGTTTGATAGAGGGTGATTAGGGAGTGGGTCTTGTATATATAGATGGTTTTGTTAAGTATAGAGATAAACGTGTTAAAGTACGTTTTCTCGTTGATTCTGGTGCTACTTATACTGTTTTGGAAAAGAATGTTTGGGTTGAGTTAGGGTTAGAGCCTATTGATGAAATGGAGTTTATATTAGCTGATGGAACAGTTATTAAGAGAAAGATCTCTGAGGCTATCATAGAATTACCGGGTTTTGGTGAAAGACACTCTCCAGTTATCTTGGGTGAGGAGGGAGATGTGAATATTCTTGGTATAGTTACTTTAGAAATATTTGGTTTAATACTTGATCCTTTTAAAAGAGAGTTAAGACCTATACGAGCGATATTAAAGTGAATCAATATTGTATCGTTCTCTTATATAATTCAATACTTTATTTACACATTCCTCTATAGATTCTTTATGTGTATCTAGCTTTAGATCAGGGTTTTCTGGTTCTTCGTAAGGATCAGTTATTCCCGTGAAATGTTTTATTTCTCCTTTCAATGCTTTCCTATACAATCCCTTGGGATCCCTCCTAATACATTCTTCTAGTGGGCAATAAACATAGATCTCCGTGAAAGGTACTTCTTCTTCAATAATCTCCCTGATCATTTTACGGGCTTCACGATATGGTGATACGAAACTACATAATACAATAACTCCATTACGAGCAAGTAACCGGGCGATCCAAGCAATTCTTTTGAGATGAATCATTCTCTCTTCACGTGTAAAACCAGAACCAACACTAACTGTTTTACGAGCCCAATCCCCATCGATCAACTCTACACGATAACCCTTACTCTTCAAAACCTCTGCTACTCTACTAGCAATAGTAGTCTTACCACTACCCGGTAAACCAGTAAACCATAAAACAAACCCTTTATCTAAACAAATACTCAATATATCAACACCCAAGCATAGTATCACGATACTAGTTCAGTTATAATAAAATATATGATTTAAATAAATCACTTCTATACGTATAGTTTCAAAGAATAGTGAGGAAACTACGAGTCAATGATCTATTCATTCTCCACCTATATATTAGTATTAGCTATGATCCGATTCTTTACATTACGGAAAAAATCCGTACTATAGGGACAAAATAGTTCTTCATTACAACATTTTTCTTTTCTTCTTAAGCCTTACTAGTACTTTTGCGTGATGACTTAAATCCCATTCACTATATCTATTTACTAGTATACGTTTCTCTTTTGATAATTTTTCAAGGAATTCTATTATCTTCTCTTCTATACCGTGTTTATCAAGTAATATTTCATATCCCAATGCTAAACCTGCTAAGAAACTTTCTGGTATAAGATTCTCTATGAAACTTTTATAATCGAATACATGTATATCGAATTCTCTATCTCTAAATCTTCTCTGTAGTATAGATCTTATTCTATACTCTATCTCCAGTTTCTCCTTAATATCGAAGTCTCTATCTAAATCTAATATAATTAACAGATCAATATCTTTACCACTACCAAAATATACAGAGCTACCGAAAACTATTATTGCCGATACTTTATCTCCTAGAAGCTCTATAATAGCTTCAACTATTTCATTATAGTATTTTTCTTTCAACCAAGTATTCTTGAACAATTTTAACCACCTTTTCAGCTTTAATAATTGCTTCATTAGCGATTTCTCTATCAATATATTCATCTGGTGAAACTACATGTCCTCTCAATAAGAATGGATATCTAGATCTACTATAGTATTCTGTAAACCAACCAAGAATATCTACTATTTCATCATATTCATTACGCCATTCTCTCTCAAATACCCTTATAAATATCGATGATAATCTAGGATCATGATTATATACATACTCTCTCTTAGCTTCAATCATTGCTTTAACAGCTTTCTCAACACATTGTTGAGCATGAAAAACTGTTTCAGGATAATCTTTCTCCCTATAAGATCTCTTAGCACGCTCTAGATCACGAAGTGCTTGTTCAAAATATTTACGTGCAAATTCTTCATAAAAACCCATAATCAACCCCGAGTATGTATATAGAGATTTTCACTATACAATTAACTCTAGATCTACTATATCATTAAAGTAATAAATAAAATATTACCTCAGCCCTCAATATTTCCCAAGAGGATCACAATCTATCATCTTGCATATATGTCATAGAAGAGTGAATAATCCATAGTTCTGTAGTTATTGTTTTAGATTATTCATTAACATTATATTCCTTGATAAAATCTTCTTCATACAATATATTCTCTAGTTCTTCTCCTTCCCTCTTCAAGAAATCGATTAGATCCCTATCTCTCGTTAAGAATTTTAAATTCCTAGTTAATGCTGTTGTGTAGAGGAGGAGATCTATTAGATCTTTGAATCCTTTACTCTTAAGTATGAGTGCTTTTAAATATCCCTTAGTAGTTGGAGCTATTAATATGAATTCTTCTTCTATTAAAGTTAATCCCTTAGATACTATGTTATAGTCATATTTGATCCTAGAAATTTTACCAATGATCTCTAATATATTGAAAGGTGTATAATATATTTCTAATAAGCCTCTCCTTCTAAGTTCTCTGAGAACAAGTAATGCTTTCTCAATACCTTCAACTCTAACACCAATTATTGGAAATAGATATGTTGAATCTAGTAATATTTTGATTTTATCCAAAAATCTCACTCTGCATTTCTTCTGATAGTTTTTCGAATTCTTCGAAAGTAGTTTTAGCGAATTTAGGTCCATTAAGAGCTATATCGAAGGGATCAGGTATAGGTTCTATAATTATCTTTGAATCCTCAACTCTCAACTTAACAATACTACCTTCTCTCAATCCAACAGCTCTAGCTATAGCTTTAGGAATATATAATGTATATTTCTTAGAAACTCTAACTCTAACCTCAGAAACCATAATAATACCCAGAAAAACTTTATTTCCCCAGATATAGATTTATACTCAGACTATTTAAGTCTTACCATGCTCTTAGAATAAAGCAACATACGCCCTGAAATTATATAAATGAATTCTAATTTCGTGGATAAAGATCTAATAAGTGAGTATATTACTTACACTATTTAAAATACTATATTTTATATAGTTGATGCTATAAGCCCTATTGACTCATTATCAATATGATGCTTCGAGGTGTAGTTGTGGTTTGAACATTCAATGTTATTGTTTTTGATAAAGAGTCTATCGATTATTGAGCTTTAAGTCTTAGTAGAAGTTTTTGGAAAAGAATTTGTAGATAATTTTAAATGTGAATGTAGAGGTTCTGGTAGATAGTGTCTTTGTAATTATCCCGAAATTGGGAGAATCGAATATTGTAGGTATGATGATTACTGGGAGGAATGGGATTAGGAATTTTTAGGATAGCTGACTATCTTCTTTGAAATCTGAGAGGGATGATGGTAAATATCATTAGGAGCGATTAGTATTTAAGTTTAATTATATATAATTAAGGCTGGGTGGGTCAGGTGGAGAAGAGAGAGGGTAAGTATACTACTGTATCTATACCAGTTACTCTCTATAATAGGATTAAGAAGTTGATTGAGGGTACTGGTTTTACTAGTGTTTCTCAATATGTAACGTATGTTTTACGTGAGGTTGTTGCTGCTCATGAAGAAGCTCGTTATGAAGAGCCTTTTACTGAGGAGGATAAGGAGAGGATTTTGGAGAAATTGAGGAAGCTAGGTTATATATAGTTTCGTGTAGGTGTCTATTATGATTCCCCGTCCTCATGGCGGTAGATTGGTTGATCGTGTTGTTAAGGGTAAGCGTAGAGAGTATTTATTGGAGGAGGCCTCGGAGTTACCCGGTTTAAGTATTAGTTATGAGCGTGGAGTTGATCTTATGGATATTGCTTATGGAGTGTTTAGTCCGCTTGAGGGTTTTTTGGTTCAGAACGATTATTTGAATGTATTGTATGATATGAGGCTTACAAATGATCTACCATGGACTATCCCTATAATACTTGATGTTGATCCTGATGAGATTAGTGGTGTTAAGGAGGGAGATGATATTGCTTTGAGATATAATGGTAGAGTGATTGCTGTTATGAAGATTGAGGAGATCTATGGATGGGATAAGAGAGAATATGCTAAACAAGTATATAAAACAGTTGATCCAAACCATCCCGGTGTACGTAAGGTTTTTGAGAAGAAAGAATTATTGATTGGTGGACCGATTGATCTTTTGGGGGAAATTGATTATCCAGTTAAAAACCGTGTTTTATGGCCTATTGAGACTCGTGTATTGTTTAGAGAGAAGAATTGGAAGACGATCGTTGCTTTTCAGACACGTAATGTTCCTCATCGTGGACACGAGTATGTTCAGAAAGCTGCGTTGACTTTTGTTGATGGATTATTGATCCATCCATTGATTGGTTGGAAGAAACCCGGTGATTACCGCGACGAGGTTATATTTAAGGCTTATGAGGTTTTAGTTGAACATTATTATCCTAAGAACGTTGTTGTTCTTGCTGGTTTATTGATGAATATGCAGTATGCTGGTCCACGTGAAGCTATCCACCACGCTATTGTTCGTAAAAACTTTGGTTGTACACACATTATTATTGGTAGGGATCATGCTGGTGTTGGAGATTATTATGGACCTTACGAAGCATGGGAAATATTTGATCAATTCCCAGATCTAGGTATAACTCCTCTATTCATACGTGAAGCATTCTATTGTAGAAAATGTAATGCACTAGTAAATGAGA
>NJDP01000069.1 GCA_002254665.1 Desulfurococcales archaeon ex4484_58
TACTAATACTCACTCTACTATACTTCTATAGAGAAACTAGTAGGTATAAACATCTATTATTAGCAGTATTCATAACTGGTTTCTCCGGTGGATTTAGAATAGAGATCCCAGTATTTCTCTTACCAGCTATAATCTATATAATATTGACTAGGGATCGTAGTAAATTATTTGATCCAAAATACTTATTTATAGTTATTACATCTTATATAGTAGGTATACTAGTATGGTTTATTCCACAGATAATGATCTGTAATGGTTTTACACCATGGCTTCAAGCGACCCTCAGATTATTTGGTTCAAGATTTAAGTTAACAGCTATTGGAGTGGCTCCTTCTTATAGTTTTTATGCAAACTTTATAGCGTCAACTCATATATTATTCTTTGGAAATGGATGGAATATATTCTCAATAGTACTTCTAGTAACCAACATATACCTATATCTTCAGAGAAAGCTATTTTTAACAATTCATGATAAACTATTGCTGGCAACACTACTGATATTCTATTTATTTTCAGCAATAATACACATGGGTAAAACAGGATATTTATTACCAGCTACACCACTCTTAACAATCTTATTATCTAAACCATCATATCTACTACGTAGTAGTTGGAATAAAATACTCTATTTAATACTCTCTATACTAATAATATTGAATGCTATATTCTATCTACTACCCGCAGGAGAGTTGATTGATGTGTTAAGAACTCATCACTCTTACCAATATATTGCTTCAAGGGATCGGTCAATTAGACAGCTTCACGAGATAATGAGTAGGTTTAATGCAAGTAATACTGTTATCGTAGTCTACAATACTCCAAGCGATATTGATTGGAGGAAAGTAATGTATTATGAACCACAATATTTATCAATCCATCTAGGTGTGGTAGAAGATAAGAATACATTCAATATTGAGGATTATATCTATGCTATATCACAAAACTATAGATATTTTCCATATGAGAAGATCAGGGGTAGAGAGATTAAGCAATGTGTGTTCATATCATCTCATAAACATGAACTAGAAGAAATAGGTATAATTGGATCAAATACTTATGTGTACGTATACCGTGCAAATAATATTGATGAGTGTCTAAATGCTTTTGTTAAGCGATAACATATAGTTTATTTAGATTCTCCATAGATATCCAATAGTTTGTGAAAAATCTTCTATGAGCTGAGGGGTACATATATTGTTTGTGAAATATCTAGAATGTAGTCGTTGTGGCCGTAGATATAGTTTAGAGGATAAACCAGTTATGTGTAGAAATAATGATCTCGGTAGACTCGATATATACTATGATTACAAAGCTATTGCTGAGGAGATTGATAGAGAAGTTTTCAAGGATAGAGAGTATAATATGTGGAGATACCTAGAATACCTACCACTACCTGATCAGCAATATAGAGTTTCATTGGGTGAGGGATGGACACCATTAATTAAAGCTAAGAGGCTTGGAGAAAGACTTGGTTTAAAGAATCTATATTTGAAGGATGAGACGAGAAACCCTACTGGTAGTTTTAAGGATCGTGGTATGAGCGTATCTGTCTCTATGGCTAAATATTTTGGTTTTGATAAAACAGTTACTGCTTCCAGCGGTAATGCTGCTGTCTCGTTAGCTGCTTATTCTGCTCGTGCTGGTATCGAATGTATTGCTTTTGTCCCCCATTTTACAGCTAAAGGTAAGATCGCGCAGTTAATGATCTATGGAGCAAAGGTATTTAGGTTATGGTGGAAGACGTCACGTGACCCAACAGTTGAGATGATGCTTAAATTAATCGATAAAGGTTTTTATCCAAGCCCAAGCTTCGGACCATTCAATCCCTACCAGATCGAGGGTTCAAAGACTATCTCCTACGAGATAATCGAGCAGTTGAATTGGAGGGTTCCAAGCCAAGTATTTGTACCAGTAGGTGCTGCTAGTTTATTAACCGGGGTCTACCGTGGATTCATTGATTTCAATGAGACTGGATTAATAAATGGTTATCCCAAACTAGTAGCTATACAGCCCAAGGGTAATTATCCATTTGTTAGGGCTTGGATAGAGAAGAAACCAGCTAAACCAGAAGCTATTGAGCCATGGCCTCATCCACCAGAAACAATAGCTACCGGTCTTGAAGATACTTATCCATGGGATGGAGATTATGGTTTAAAAGCATTATATGAAACAAATGGTTATGGAGTAGTTGTTAGTGATCAAGAGATCATAGAAGCGATAAAACTCTTAGCTAGATATGAAGGGATCTTTGCTGAACCAAGCGGTGCAGCTGGATTAGCTGGTTTGATCAAAGCATTAGAAGAGAAAAGAATTGATCGAGACGAAGAAATAGTAGTACTAGTTACTGGCCATGGATTAAAAGATCCAGAGATAATAGGTAAAATAACTGGAGAAACACCACTGATAAACCCTGATCTCCAAGAATTCCGCGAAGCCGCTAAGAAATACTATGGCCTAGAGATCAAATAGTACTTATAAACATATATAGTATAATATGAATATTAGATGTGGTATATCAGCAGTCCCTCTGATATATGATGATATGGCCCCCTCACCGAAACATTATATTAGAGATATTTTCATAGATGTCCCGGTCAGAATAGAAACTCCCTAGTAAAAGTTATCATACAATAGTTTATCGATTTTATTACTAATTTGATTATAGGCTTAATATAGACTTAAAAGTTTACAAAGTTCTATAACATGAAGCTAAAATAGTGAAAAAGAAATAAGGAACAATCTATATAATATGAAGAAATAGAGGAGATTTAATCCAACCGTTAATTATGGTGTATACTATGTCAGATAATCAAAAAAGTAAAGAAAACCAAACAAGCTATAATATCTATACCCTAGAACCCACTGAGTGGAAACCCCCATAAGACTAAAATCTCCGGACGAATTAAAACAAGAAGAAAAGTTATCAGATAAAATAGTTAAAGATATAATTAGCAATTTAGTTATGGAGATCGAAGATAGAAGAGTTAAGTGCTGGAATGATCTCAGTATATTTAAAGGTATCGAAGAAGAGTGTAAACCGGGAAAGTATTGTAAGGAAAATATAATTGTTGATCACGAGCTTTTTTACATACCGTGCGAACATACTACATGGGGATGTAAAAACACAAACCATGGAATATACTTTAGAATTTACAAGATGATAGATATATACGAAAGGCTACTCGAAGAATACGGAAAAATTATAGGTATTAACGACGTTGAATCCGGTCTTAAAGCGTGGACTATATATTTCACATACGTATATTGGCACGGAATAGCACACTTATTAATAGAAAAGGTAATGAAATTACCAAGCATTAGAGAAGAGGAAGGCTTGGCTGAATGGTTTGCTTTTTCCGTTACTCAAAAAGGGCAAGAGATAAGTTACGGCTTTATGGAGCTTTATTATATTCAGCATCTTGACGAATATTATAATACTATTATTCCTATTATATATATACATTCAAAAAAGGTTTCGTTAGAAAGAATCCAGAACTTAGAAATAAAATGCTATCAGCAATATATTACTTAAAACTTAGAGGGCAAGACCCTATATATAAACCAATAATTTATCCTAGGATACGAAAAGCACTAATAAAGTGGATGAGGACTCTAGGATCGTTTTTCAGTTCGCCGTGGACCGAATTGAGTTCTCCTAATAAACATCTACTTTATCTTACTAAATACTAATATAACTATAAACATTAAATATCTATAAATATTAATGTCTCTGTTAATGGAATTTTTCTTAAATAATAATATGTTTGTTTCAAAAAATTATAACAATAGAGACATGCTTATATAAGCTAAAGGTATTTTTCAAAGTATTTCTTTAATTGGAAAACTAGTGGTGTTCCACCTGTGTGTATGAATATTATTTTATCTCCTTTCTTGATCTCTTTCTTGTTTATTAGATCTACTAGTGCGTAGAATGCTTTACCAGTATATACTGGTTCTAATACTAATCCTTCTTTACGTGCAATATTTACTATGAATTCTATGAGTTCATCATTGAATAAACCGTATCCACCGAAACTATATCCTTTAACAACGTTTATCTCATCTTTACTAATCTCTAGTTTAACATCGAGTATTTCGAGAGCTTCATTGATTAACTCATATATATGATCGACGATCCTATTTTCATCCTCGTGTTTCTCAACATCTATTCCAAGAACATTTATTCCCCGGACACCAAGTAGTTTGAGACCGAGAATTATACCAGCTTGTGTAGTACCAGTACCTGTAGCGTGAATTATATATCTGGGTTTAACTCCTAGTTTACGTAATTGCTCCATCAACTCATATACTCCATCAATATATCCAAACACGCCTAATGGAGTAGAGCCTCCAACTGGGATAACATATGGTTTCCTCCCCTTCTCTTCATATGATCTACGGATCTCCTCCATTTTCTCATCAGCTTCACGGGGATTATTTACTTCGATGATCTCTGCGCCAAATAGTTTGTTCAAGAATACATTACCCTGCTCGATCCTCTCAATATCTTTCTGTGGAGGATAAGTAACTATTACAACGTCTAATCCTAGTTTACGAGCAGCAGCCGCTGTTAATCTAACATGGTTTGAATAATATGATCCACGCGTAACAATAACATCTGATCCCCGAGCTAATGCTTCACCTAATATATACTCTAATTTCCTAACCTTATTACCTCCAAAAGCAAGATCCATTACATCATCTCTCTTAACATAGATTTCAACGCCTAGTTCACGGCTAAGATTAGATGCTTTCTCTAACGGTGTTGGGCGTCCAAACAAGTTTATACGTGGAAAATCATATATTCTCCAAATCAACTCATAGACACCAAGCTAAAATATACAAACCAACTATGATTAATACATTATTCTTCACACCTGGAAATAATATGAGAATATATGAGTTTATCTAGGTTTTTTTATCAATATAGTTAATAAAAGTGTTTTCCATAAATTATTTCTATAACTGATACGATAAACAACATATGTATAGGTATTATTGATTGGTGTCTATTAATATGGATAGTAGTAATAATAATGTTAAAATCCTAATTGCTACGTGGGGTAATTTGTTTCAATGGGAAGAAACGAAATACGAAGTAGATATAGATGGAGATTTAAAATCTTGTGATAAAACAAATTCTACAACATGTTGTTTAGTAGAAACTTATAGACCTGATCTTGTATTGATATTTATACCCGATACACTATTATGTAGATCTAGTAAAGAAGGCAAATCCATAGAAGATTATGGAGTAAAACCTAAAGATAGAAAAAGCTATGAAGACGCACTAAAGAAGCTCTACGAGGATGTTGATTCTAGAATTACTTCATGGAAGGGATGTGATTTTCTAAATAATCCGGATAAAGAACATAAAAACATAATAGCTATAGCGCCGGGGAATGGTGTATATAAATGTTTTTCGAAGAATAAAGAATTAACTGTTATGTGGTCTTCGAGAAATCTAGGTATTGATCCCCTATCATATTATTCATCATATTTATTACTAAAATCATTTATTGAAACAATTAGATATTTAGACAATATATTTGCTAACGATAAACCAGTAGAGATCGAGTTATTAATGGATACATCTCATGGAATAAACTATATGCCAATAGCATTGAGGAGAACAATTTATGTTTTGGCTAGAATATTATCTAGCTACTATAACGTAAATGTTAAAATCATTCATTTCAATAGCGACCCGTATGTGAAGGGGGTTAAGAAACTTGCTATACATAAAGTATTGGAAGAGAATATTAATCCTAATAAAGCTGTTCAAAGACTAGTATATTCTTATCTGTTAGAATTCAAAGGGTTAATGCCTAGAGGTAATCTGGGTAAGTATAAGAATCTAGATGAGGATCTAAAAAGGATAAAGAGTTTATTTAAAATAATTGTTTCAACAATACACTATAGTATGCCTTTAGCGCACCTGTACTTTTACGGTGAAATACTCGATGGAACTGAATATGATGTATCCGATAAATCATCATTTCTGAATAAACTACTAGATACTTTTAACGAATTTGCTAGAGACATGGTTTATTTAGTAAAAATAAACTTGGTAGATAATAATGAATACATTATCTCTAGAAGTGTTGGTGTAGATTATGATTCGATCAAAAGTGCGTTATCGAGTTTAGCTATAGCGAGATATAGTATGTTTTCATATAAACTACTAGGTAAGAAAGACTATAGGGAAGGATTCTCACTTAAAGACTTAAAGAAGATATTAGATGAGAGATTAAAGGGACCTTTATATCATGTAGCGGATCATGAAATATCACAGTTCGAGAGATATATTAAAGATTCGAGTTTAAAGGGAGAATATAGAGAATTAATAGATAAAGCTTGTACACATAGAGGAAAGTGGGAGGACGCTGAGAAAAACTGTAATAATGTGATAAGGGTACTTATAGCTCATGGTGGTTTATCTCTACGAGATATTAAAGTGATGTGGAAGAATGGGGAATTAATATTAGCATATAAAGAAGAATGTATTGAGAATATTAAAAGACTATTAAAGAGATCATTAAAAGATACATATAAATTGATAGTTTCGGGAAGAGAAAAAACTATGTAGTTGTATAGGTGTAAAATAGTATTTAGCTAGGATAACATCTTCGTGTTTAAGGTGGTTTTATATGAAAAGTTTCCTTCACATAGTTACTGTTGGTACTAGTATTGTTCGTAATGCTTCTATAAATGTCGATAAATATGATATTTTATCTAAACATAGGGATCGATTAATTAGATGGGCTCGTGCACCGATGAATTCTTATGAAGATAAAGAAGCTGGTGAACATGCACGTGAGTCTTCTAAGATCTTCCTGAATGTATATTCTTATGTAGTCTCCGATCCATATGGTTCATCGGCTGAATTGAATTCTCTACTTAAATACTTAGAGTTATTGAGTAGTCGTGGATTAAAGAATATAGAGCATGATATAGTACTCTATCCTACAGATACTGGTGTTAGTAGATTTTGTGCAAAGATAATCAAGTATTTCTTAGAGAAAGACTTTATACCTGAAACTATAGATATCGCAAAAGAACATCGTATTGGTAACGTTGAATTAGTTGAGGTTAAAGGGTTTGGATATGATTTTTGGAGGGGTCTCTTAAACTTAGTATCAAGTATAGCGTTAAAACTCAGAGATAATATCAGTAAATATGATCGTATATTAGTTAATTTAACTGCAGGTTTTAAACCGGAAACTGGTTTTCTACTCTTAGTATCTAGTTTATTGGGTATTGACCTAGCCTACTATATACACGAGTATATGAGAGAGGTTATTGAAATCCCTATATTAGAGCTTAAATTAACTGCTACAATGAAAACCATATTTACATATCTAGTTAAAGAACAACGTATACCATCGGAACTAATAAAAATAACTGATAGATTAGGATTAACAATAAATGGAAAACCAATACCCGAAGCAAAAGAATTTGCACAGATAATTCTAAAATCTACAGTTATATAATTAATATAATTTTATTATAAACAATACTTATTTTACCATATTCTACTATGGAGTCCTAGATTAATATTAATATTCCTAAATGTATTTATCTATATCTTTAAATACCTAAAACTAATCAATTATTATTTAAAGTTAAAAACTAGTTTATGATCCTCACAGGTGTTATTAATGGACTTATCTACAGCTAAGATTCTAGGTATTATAGGTGCTGTATTAAATTTTGTGGGATGGTTCACACAGCCGGTGGTTTCGATAGTAGGGTTTATATTAGTATTATTGGCTATCTATACTGTTTCGTCCATTACTAAGAGATCCGAAATTTTCACTAATTATTTAATAGGAGTAATATTAACTATTGCAGGTATAGTTATACTCGTAATAGGTTTAATGTATCTCGGAATATCAATGATGGCATCACCAACTATAATATTCAATATGCCCGATCTATCATCTATAATCTTTGCAATAATAGCATTAGTAATTATCTTTGTAGTACTATTTATTATTGGAAGTTATTTCATTAGAAAAGCATATCACGGAATGGGAGATACACTTAATCATGGTTTATTCCGTACAACCGGTACACTATATTTCATAAGCGCGATCCTATCAATAATACTGATAGGAATACTACTATTATTCGCAACAATAATAGTAGAGCTAGTAGCATGGGCTACAATGCCGACAACACTACCTAAACCACTAGAAGAAAAAGGACTAGAAACACCGGAGGAAAAGCCACCAGAAATTATACTCTGAATCCAATACTTTTTCTTATGAAAAATATAGTGTTCTTAATAATTATGAAAAAAGTATTGGATAAATTATTTTAT
>NJDP01000070.1 GCA_002254665.1 Desulfurococcales archaeon ex4484_58
TCACTATGCATATTTCCAACAACAACGCCTATATCCCCGTCATTAGTCGATAACATGTAGTGGTCTAGTGGATTCTCCAATGATTCAACCTCTAATCCTCTTAACTCTACGTTTATCACCGATAACCCAATATTCACCATCACTTCTCTTCTCAAGCTTAAATATTGGAACCTCATGTTTTACTCTCTCAAGAATACGAGAAGCTGTTTCAAAAGCTTCTCTCCTACTACGAGAAGCGACAATAATATATATTGTTGATTCACCGGGTTTCAGTCTCCCCACTCTATGAATGATTTTTACAGCTAAAACATTATTCTTAGCCCCCTCTTCACGAGCAATCTCTTCAAGCTTATGTGTAGCATAGGGTTCATAAGCACTATACTCTAACTCATAAACTTCACGTCCGTCTACAAACTCTTTAACATAACCAATAAAACATACAATAGCGCCACCACCAAACTTGCTAGTTTTATTTTTTAGTTCCCCAACGATCTCATCTAAAGAAACATCTTTAGTGGTGATATAGGTTTCAACGATCAAGCTCAACCACCGGAGACCGGGGGTAAAACAGCTATTTCAACATCACTATCAACCATATAGTTTGAGTCTCTTAAAACACCATTAACTAGAATTAGAGGCTCAACCTCTTCAAACAACTCTTTAAGTTTAGGATATTTTTCAGATATATATTTAAGGAACTCACCAATAGTAAAACTATTATTAAACTCTAACACAAGCTCTTCCCCCACAACATCACTATATAGTGAGAAAAACTTCACCCTAACCTTAACCAATACTATGCTACCCCTTAAACATCCAGAACTAAATATGATTTAGTATTTTTAAATAAATATAGTCTAAGATCCAAACTATTGTATGGTGTATTATATTGATTGGAGTAGTATTTGATATCGATGGAGTTTTAATTAATAGCTATAATGGTATTGAGTATTTCTATAGAAGAGTCCTGCCACAAATAATAGATATTGATCAGAGGCTAATAGATTATCTAATAGAGCTAGAGTATATTGGGGAGTTAACTGGCCTATTACGTGAAGACTGGTGGTTTAAATATATTCCGGGTTTAACCGAGGAACTATATGATAAACTAATAACTCGTTATTGGGAAGTTAGAATAGAGAATAGTAAGTTAGAGCCTGGAGTAATTAATGTTTTAGAATACCTAGCTAATAGTGGATATAGAGTATTTACTGTAAGCTATAGAGACGATATATATGGTTTAAAGAAATATAGGATAGAGCTTATGGATCTAGATAAGTTTTTTCATGAAATAATAATTGTGGGAGAAGATTTCCATGATCGGGTCGATGGATTAAAATATTTAGTTAAGAAATATGATTTAAATAAAACCTTCTACATAGATGATAAACCATTAAACCTACTCATGATCTATATAGAAATGAAACAAAAACCAGTACTTATACATTATAGATTTAAACATAATATAGAGTACCCATGGATTAATCCGGAAGGCTATTCATCACAATAAACAATTTATATGAATTAATCAATATAATTAAATCCACTGATCCATAACTATTAATAAATCTAGGTAAGAAGATTAACGTATTCAAACCTCCATTTAAGATAACATATTGTTTCTAATTAAATCTTAGAACTATATCCTATCCTAAAACACTATTATCGATTACTATCACTATATAGTTCAATATAGAGAACTAGGTTTATCCCATAAGACTTTTCATAGTCTAGCAGAAATGAACTATATCTGTTTCTCAGATATACATTGTAATGTTTTCTCTAAATCTCTAATTTACTCTCATATCTTTTAAATAGTCTGATGTATATTTAACTCTGAATATCCACAAGTATATATTAATGCAGAACCTTGTTCATGTGTTCATAGTGAGCCTTTCAATGACAATCGTATTGTGAAAAATACTTTTATAACCATAATATTGAGTATTGATCATAATGGCTACTATAGTTAATAAGAGTACTTCAATCTATATGGGGGAAAGTCAACTGGTGAAGCAGAAATGCTATAAGGTGTATGGAAAGAAGTATATAGTAAAGCATACGAGCTAACAAACTAAGTGTTAGATTTATTTAATGTAATGAAAGAACTTAGCAAAGCAAGATCTATGAAACACGGTCTTAGAATATTCGGTTGAATGTCATGCCAACGGGGCTAGATTAAAGATCGAGGAGACCCCAATAACTATAATTCTACCTAAAACATTGTTTTAGTTGTTAAAGAAAATATGGTTCTAGCATATGTATATGCACCTATAGTTATCGGCGGTTTTGGGCAAATCAAATTTGGAAAATCATTCACAGTTACAAGTAAAGGTAGTGTTAGAGTTACATAGAAGGTTCATTTCATAATCCTAATCAATACCTCGCCATGGATTTGATCTTTGAATCCTACATACGCTCTATAATTCATACCAATAACGTGATCGATACATATATTTCCAGCTGGAATAATTGTATAAATCACTACTAACTATATTAAACTAGAACTCTTATTCATATAAGAATTGAGCATAGAATATAGAACAGGGACTATATATAGGAATTCTATTAGCAATTCATTCATGTTTCCTCGGTCTAGTAGTCATAAGGTTTTTCCTCTAAATGTTTAACTGTTATTTTCAGTTCTCCATCTATAATGTCTATTAAAACCTCATCGTATCCCTCTAATGAGTTATGCTTCATTGCAAGCATATCCTGATAGGCCCCGGTATCCAGTAATGCTATAAAGTATTCTTCATCTTTATCGGGTAGATGTAAAGGTATACCTTTTAATCTAATCTTCTTACCTGGTATCCCAATCAACTTTTTATCATGTCTACTAAACATGATCTCTCCCTCTCTACCAATATACGATATAAAGTCTCCATATTCACCCATACTATCACATGTCAGATCACTCAATACACCTAACACTTCAGGTTTCTCATTCAATCTCTGCAACGGTACAACTTGAAAATACTGGTTAACAACTAGTTTATCCGGTATATGAGTGAAAATCGATGATGCAATATAGAATCTATGGGAGGGTGTTATCAAATAGTTTTTCAGAACTCGATTATTTAAGGCATTAATTAAAGCCTCTCTATCTTTACCGATTAATTCATAGATCTTAATATTAATGTATTTATCAAAACAAGCTATTTTCTCCTCAAATTTCTTCCTTGAATCCAGATCATTCATTGCATGTTCACGTTCAATATTCATTTTCCTCTCATACTCTTCTATATAGCTCGTTAGTTCCTCGATATCAGTGATCTTATCGAGTTCCTCAAATCTACATTCTTTGGTTAACTCTATGGTATTTGACCTATATGGTCTAACCTCAATGACTTTAGAAACAACTATTCTATGAGAAGCAACGATGTATCTCCCATTCTCAAAAACAATGTTAGGATGTTTAGCTAGCTTCTCACTAAAAACTTTAACCATGTTTTCAACGTATTCCTCTAATCTATAATTTGGTGATTCAATAGAACCAAATTTCGCTTCATAGTATGGGTAAGCAAGTCCACCGCCGAGATCAATATATTCTAGTCTATTAAAACCTTTATTACGTAATTCATTAAACATATTAGATGCTTCGATAAAATATTTCTTAAATAATCCGAGATCATGGATCTGTGAACCTGGATGCATATGTAGCAGTATTGCACGTTCATATATCCAATCATATCTATCAATTATATTATTTAAGACAGTAATTGTTAAACCAAATTTTGAATCTAGACCGGAGGATTCTTTCCATGGACCCTTACCTCTGGTTAGATACTTTATCCTTAAACCAATAGAGAATTCGTTATATTTGTCCATTAATTCAGCATCGCGTAGACTACTAATATCCACTACTACAAACCAGTCTTTCTTGTAGAACTTTTTTAAACCCTCCAATATCCCTCTGCTTAATAAACCATCAAAAACAATCATTCTAGGCTCATCGTTGAGGTACTTCTCAATAACCTTGATCTCGGGGTAGGTATTTAGATTGAATCCCCAATTATATCTGGATCCATGCTTATATATAGTATCAACAACTATATCTCTAGTATTAACTTTTAATGGATAAACTGGGTATAATTTTCCATTATAACCATATTTTCTGAAAACGTTGTTGAAAACTTTTATCACATGATCCATTGTTTTCCTAATTAGTGGTAAAACCCTAACATATGCACCAGTTAATTTATGTTTAATCATTAAGTCATACAAATTAATTTTCTTATCATCAATTTTCAATAGTAATTTGCCATCACTACTAATATCTAAAAAGTTGCTCTTTAATTCTCCATTAATATTATATAGTTGCCTATTATCTCCAATATTCATAGTATCTACCAGTATAGTTTATAGTCGTATTTAAACAATTAAACAATCCATAATTACCTCATATTGTCTATAGTGGTTGCTTTAATAATCTTTTCCTAGACTCATAATTATTCTAGATATAGGCTGAGAGGGTATGTTATAGTGTTTAAATCCGAGGAGATCGAGAAGATCAATGCATATATTTTAAATGTTAAACAAGCTATAGATTCAGTAAAAACAGGAGATTTAGAACCTAAGGTTAAAGAATTGATAGAATTAGCTAGGATATACCTCGATGATGCAAGATATTATTTTGAAAAGAAAGAATATTTCACAGCACTAGCATGTATAGCTTATGCTGAAGGATTAATTGATTCTTTGAATCGTTTAGGTTTTATAAATATAGAATGGAAACCATTATCTGAACTAATGAATAGACCAAAAGTACTGGTTACAGGTGCTTTTGAGATCATCCACCCGGGTCATTTATATTTATTTAAAAAAGCTTGGGAGAAAGGTAGAGTATATGTTATTATTGCACGTGATAAAAACTTTGAAAAATTCAAGAAGAGACCACCAGTTATACCAGAAGAACAGAGGAGAGTAGTTGTTGAAAATATTAAGTATGTACACAAAGCTGTTTTAGGAGATGAAAACGATTTATTCAAACCAATTCTAGAGATTAAACCCGACGTCATATTATTAGGACCTGATCAATGGATAGATGAAGAATATTTGAAAACCGAGTTATGTAAGAGAGAACTATGTAATGTCGAGATAATTAGGCTCAAAGAGAGGATAGGATCTGACCTATACAGTGTATCTAATATTATAAAGAAGATTCTAGAGATACATAGAAGAAGCGGGTTAGATCCTAGCGGTAACTAGGACCAGTAAATATTTCATGGTATCTACTGAATACAGCCCATAATCTCCCTAATGCGAATCCAATATACATGTCTACTATTATAATAATAGTTATAAATCCGTAAATACCTCCAGGCCCACTCACTGTAACGATATAGTCTACAATCTTACGTGTAAATACTATCGAGAAAGCTATGAATAGTATTGAGAGAGCCATACCAATACCTTCAAAAATAGCTAGTCCTTGTGAGGTATGCAGAGGTTCTTCTTTCCTTGAATAGTATTGGAATGTAGCGAATACGTATGGTGCGATCCATAATAGAAACAATGCAACAAACCATGGCCCAAGAGCTATCACTGAACCATATAGTATATCAGGCGTTATACCAGCAAGAGCATTCAACGCTATATATAGGAAGATCTGCAGTGCAAATATTATAAATATTGTTAAATAGAATTTGTAGTCTTCATCATACTCTATAAATGAAACTACTAAAGCAGCTAATATACCGAGAAAACCATAGACAGTAGTTATTGGGAAAGAACCACTAATAGGTGCTACAGAGTGTGTTGAGTAATAAAACACTATGCCAGTTAATGCTCTCAGTTCACTATATAGAGTATTAGCATTATCAACAACGATAGATGCTACAATAGTTACACGTGTATATGTTCCATCATAGGTTATACCAGTAGTTTCGAACCCGTAATAGTAAATATAGATCGGTCCACGAACAGTTTCACCATCACTAAAACCAATAAATACCGCTAATAGTTTAGGTTTAAGTTTGAATTTTATCTCAGGATATTGTGGAATATCCAGTTCCTTAAAACCAACTGGTTTAGCGACATCGTAAAAACCATTAGGTATACCAGTAGCCATCGAAGGAATTAGTGTATAGAATAATTCAAGCGATTCCTTATATTCAACAGATAATGCATCAGTTAATACGGATTCTAGATCATATTCCTTAGTTTCTCTACTTAATTGTTTAAAACTAACCAATACCTTGCCATAAGACGAGATCGATGAAAAAACATATATTGGTGTACCGTTTCTCTCATAATTACCAATAACATGATATACAGCTTCCGGAAATCCCGGTAGAACAGAGATTTCCTCATAAGTATTAGAGGGTGTTTCTAGCTTGAATTGTTTTAATCGTTCAAATAGTAGAATGGCTAAATTTTTCTTAGTAAATTCGGTTGTTTTCGTCATAGATTGTTGAGCATCTGTTATAATAGTTTGATAGAATATCAATAGAAACAATGAAACAATTAAAAATATTCTATACCATAGATGCTTCAATATTTAATCCCTTAACCTATTTTTACTCCCTAAGTACCTATTAAATAGTTTATATCTTTGAATCTTTTGTATATTTGATACATCTACTTCCTTAATAGCTATTTCCCTTAAAATACTCAAGTCTACATCACCTCTATACCATTCACGTATACTACGTAACTTATTAGCAGCAACAGCTACTATGTAACCAACATTATAAGCATCTCTTACAGCTTGTTCATCGCGTAATACATCTTCACGTTCATGACTATAAGCTAGAGCCCATGGAGGAATATGTACACCCATACTATTCATTGTAACCATTAAATATGAAATAACTTGTATACAACCACTATCGTTACCAGCAACAATAAAACCTGCGACTTTACCCTCTAATAAACTCCTACCAGTATGAACGATCATATTCTCCATACTAGTCAATCGATCAATGAAATTCTTCAATTTACCACTAACACTATACCAATAGATAGGAGATACTATTATGAAACCATCGCTTTCTAATAACTTATTACCTAATTTATTGAAATCATCATCTTCAATTATACACGGAAACCTACAAATCTTTGGTTCATCAGATACACAACCAATACACTCTTTTATCTCATAATCATATAAGTAGATCTTCTCAGCTTCACCGCCACCATCTAAGACTCCTTTCTCAGCAATAGCTGAAAGCTTAGCTGTAAACCCATATTTTCTAGGCGAACCATTTATTATCAATATTTTAGTATGACCCATTTCTCTATACCCTAGAATATCTAGTTATAGATAGTAATACCTATTTATATCTTGGATAAAATCTTATCAGCTATTTCTCTTAGTATTTTCAATAACTTATCAGCTTTATCAATGCTATCGGATCCAGCAATGAATTCAACAACTGGTTCATTAGGTATAAGTCTAATATATCCCCAGCCTAGATCTTCCTCTATAATTTTAATACCATCAAGAGTATCTACTTCTTTCTCTCTAAGCTCTTCATAAATTAGCCTCATAAATAATCCTCTCTTATCAAATGGTACGATAACTTTATCTTTAACAACCAAGGATACTGGCAGTTCTTTTATGAGAGTTGATAATAACAAGTTATTCTCTCTTAAATACTCTAATATAAATAGTGTAGTTAACACTGCGTCTGCTCCGCCATGTATCCATGGATAAATAATACCACCTCTCTCATCAGCAGCTAATAATAGGTCTTTATCTAAATATTTCGAGAGACCGATTAATCCTTGTTCAACAAAAACTATCTGACCACCAAGTTCCTCTATATACTCGATAATATTTCTTGGAAATGTGTGTGGTAAAGCAACTTTTCCACTACCTATTTTCTCGATCAAAATCTTACTCATTAAAGCTATTAATTGTTCAGAACTCAATATATTCCCTCGATCACTCACAACAACTACTTTATCTCCATCGCTATCGAAGATAAATCCACCATCAAGCTTTAATGTAGGTATGATTTTTGTTGCTGAATCTATTGATTGATGGATCATTGGTTCTCTATGTGGAGGAATAGAAGAGGCTTCTGTACAATTTGCTTGATAAATCATTAAATGATATTGTTTAATCAATCTATTCCATAAACTACTTGAAGCACCATAACAACAATCGACTAGAAATCTAGTTTCAGCGATCTTCTCTAGATCAATAAATTTCAATATCTTATCAATATACAGATCATAGTGGTCGTTTGGATTCTCAATATCCCCTGTCTCATCACCTAATACTTTACGATAAGCTTCTCTAAAGAATATGTTTTCGATCCTATTAACGTATTCTCTAGAGATAAATTTTCCATTCTTATCAAATATTTTTAC
>NJDP01000071.1 GCA_002254665.1 Desulfurococcales archaeon ex4484_58
GTTTGCTGGAAGACTAAGGTAGAATACCATAGTGTAGGGTTACCGGTATTAATTGCGTGTAAAGGTGATGATCCGGGTCCTTTATTTATAAGTCATATATGCCACCCTAAGCCTGGAGCCCATGATAATGCTAGTGGTTCTATAGCAAATTACGTTACAGCATACATATTGAGTAGAGTAGGTAAAGAATATGATTATAGTAGTTGTCATGTATGGGTTCCAGAATATACTGGTACAGTTTTCATTTATGATAAATTACCATGGAAGCCTCTAGGAGTATATAATCTCGATATGGTTGGTTCTAGACAATCAATTACTGGTTCAACACTCACATTAGTGAATCCACCTAGATACATGGACACATATACTGCCTCCACACTATGGATTAGTATACAGAAGGTATTTGATCAAAGCAAAAGCTTCAATAATATAACACAACCAAGTATCCGCTATGGATTAACACCCTATACCATAGGTAGTGATCACGATATATTCATTAGCTGGGGAATAGATTCCTCAATGCTCAACGAATGGCCAAGTAAATACTATCACACAGATATGGATGAAATAGATACACTAAACCCCCATAATATAGGATTAACCGGTTTAGCAAGCGCGTTAGCAGGCTATTTACTAACTAGAACAAATAAAGATAAACTATTATCACTAAAGAAACTCTACGAGTCTATAGTAAGGAACTGGTATTCTATACAAGCTTATAAAAACAATTTTAGCTTAAACTTCCTCAACAAATATTTAATAAAAAAACCCATAATAACTAAAACTCCAGAGAAACCATACTTAGAAACGCCGCTCTCTGCTAGAAAGATCAGAGAAATTATAGGGAAAGAGAAATTCAAGGAGATCAGAGAAATAAGTGGAGTAGCAACTTATCTAGAACTCTATGCACCATTAGCTGAAGCAATAGGATTAAAAGATACAATTAAACATTATAGAGCAGAATTAATGCTTTCGTGGAGTAGAAAAACAGAAAACATTATTAGAGAAGCATGGGAAATCATCAAATCTACCTTAAAAATATGATCAACTTAACTAAAACTAATGTTTTTTAATTCCTTTAATCTCACGCTCACTATTTGTTCTATTAAGGAAAGTCGGTTAAATTATATTATACAACTAAATCAAATGAGAGAATATTCACTAATACTGTCTAGATAAATAGTTTCAAAATATTAAAAACAATAGTAGCTCTCATAAAATACTTCTAGTTTATCCATAGAATCCCGTTCTTCCTTCCCCCATGATTTGAATAGTTTAATTTTAAATATTTACCGTATTTTTATAAAGAAAATATTAGCAATTGTTTTAGACCGGTGTCTCTAAATATGCCTGTGATCAGGGTTGCTAAGTGGGATTTAGAGAGGCTAGTGGGTAGGGAGTTAAGTAGAGAGGAGACTATTGATTTACTTGCTAAGCTTAAATGTGAAGTTGAGGTTATTAGTGATGATGAGATAGAGTATGAAGCAACACATGATCGACCTGATCTCTATAGTGTTGAGGGGTTAGCTCGTGGTATTAGGTATTTGCTTGGTATAGGTGGAAATAAGTTCGTCTATATTGATGAAGGGTATAAAGCATATAATATGGGTGTTCCCCGTAGACCTTATGTGGCTTTTGGTATTGTTAAAAATGTTGAATTAGATGATGAAGCAGTTAAACAGATAATGCAGTTACAAGAGAAACTAGCTTTTACTTATGGTAGGAATAGACGTAAAGCTAGTATTGGTGTATATGATCTTGATAAATTTGAAATGCCTATATACTATGAGTTAAGAGACCCTTATAAGACAAGATTTATTCCATTAAATGAAGAGAGAGAAATGAACCTAAGAGAAATACTACAACAAACCGAGAAAGGACGCGAGTATAGAGATTTACTTAAAGGATGGAAAAAACTACCAGTAATAAGGGATGTTACTGGAAAAATATTATCAATGCCTCCGATCATCAATAGTGAGGACACTAAAGTAACAGAAAATACTAGAAACATACTGATAGACTCCACTGGAACCGATCTAGAGACAGTTGTGAATATGGTTACTATTATGGCTACAAGCATAGCTGAGCGAAGCCCTGATCGGGCATTATATTTCGTAGAAACCATTATGCTTAATAACAAAATTGTTAGAGCACCAAGGGATCATAGAGGGATAGTTGAAGCGGATATAGATAATATAAGTAGTCTAATAGGTGTAGAGATTAAAACAAAAGATCTAGATAAACTATTTTACCGTATGGGTTATGAAATAGTAGAGTTTTCAAATAATAAAATATTTGTTAAAGTACCGCCTTATAGATTAGATGTTCGTAGTTGGGTTGATCTAGCTGAAGATATAGCTATAGCTTATGGATATGATAAAATAGGTGAAGAAGCAACCAGTCTACCGCCAGCTACTCATCCAGGTAGAATGCATCCTCTCGAGTTCTTATCGAGAACTTTGAGAAAGATAATGATTAGTTATGGTTTTGTGGAAGTAGCTAATTATATGATGAGTAATCCATATATTCAATTAGAGATCTTTGGATTAGATAGTGAGATGATCAGAGTATCTAACCCTAAAATGGAGAAATATACTGGATTAAGAATTTGGTTAACACCCGGATTACTAGAGGTATACCTTGAAAACATGGATAAAGAAAAAGAGATTAAGATTTTTGAGATTGGAGATGTAGCTATACCAGACCCTAACGCTGAAACTGGAGCCAGGATCGAGCGTAGACTAGGCATACTTATATCTCATGATAAAGCAACATTAACTGATGGATTAGCTATTACAAACATTATCTTAAATACAATAGATATTAAGTCACACTATGAAAAAACTAGTATAAAGGGACTCTTACCACAGAGAACAGCAGGTATTTATGTAGATTCTGACATGATAGGATTCATTGGAGAAATACACCCAACAATACTGAATAAACTTAATATCGAAAAACCTGTTATAGTAGTAGAGATTATATTGAATAAAATATTAAGTCATCTACGTAAATAATATACTTTCGAGGATGAGGCTTGGAAGGGACTACCCACGTTATGTGGGGATGAGTGAACGGGCCTAGCTGATCCTTCTCAACTTTTATATATGAATGTATATAGTAGTGGGGCTATAATTGTAGTTGTTATAGCTACTGTCAATACTGTACTGAAGATAGAGTGCGTGATCACACCATTCTCTAACCCGAGTTTTAATAACACTATTTCAAGTGAACCTCTACTACACATTGCAACTCCAACCGCTAGCGATCTATTCTTATCTTTTAAAAAGCTATAAGTATAAGGTGTGACACCAGCTATTTTCCCAGCCAAAGCTAATATCAACAATGAAGTATAGAGGAATGGTTCAACTTCACCGACCGAATAAGAGAGACCAATGTATACGAAAAATAATGGTATAAATATGGCATCGAGTAATACTGTAAAATCACTTATAAAATTAGATAATGCAATTCTAGTTTTCAACATCGGATCATGGTGTTCTCTACCCCTAGATACAAGTATTCCAGCTAAATACGCACCGATCAACCCCCCTAAACCTACAATTATCGATATAACAGATAATACTAAAGCTAATAGAATAACTATTGAAGTAAACCAGAAATAATCCTTTGATAATAAACTATAAATTCTTGGGTACTTCTGTGAAAACAAAGAGCTTAAATAAAATATTGTACCTAGGAACAACAGTACTTTCAACGAAAACATTATAAACTCTACAAATGTGATTTCACGTATACTAATACTTGAAAGAATAGTTATTAAGAAAACAGCTATAACATCATCAACAAAACTAGCACCAATAATTATTGAACGAGTAACCGTATCCCCCTTACGAGAAACAATAGCAGCTACAGCTTCAGTGGCGGTATTAGATAATGCAACAGCTATGAATAATGCAACTATAAAATCTATTCCAATAAATAGTAAGTAAAGGTATATAAAGGTAAAAGTAACTAAAACGCCAAGAGACGCTGTGATCAAGATCTCTTTATAATAGTGTAACATTTCTCGAAACTCTGTAGTTAAACCAGTATACAGCATTAATAATATTAGTCCTAGATACGCTAATCCAGATAATTCAATGGTTGACTCTACTAAACCTAACATGTATGGTCCAATAATAAATCCAGCTATAATATAGCCAGGTAGAGGATTTAAATGAAATTTCCTAAATGGTATCTCGAAAAGCTTAGCTACAACCAACAATAATGCTATATCCAGTAGTATCGATGACGACAATCTATTCCTCACTCCATGTATAAGCGGAGACTATTTTATCGTTAGATAATAGGATAGAGTCTTTCCTAATAAATATAGGGTATGCATTAGAGCCAAATGTATCGAGATGAATTAATGTATGATCATCTATCCTATAAACTCTAGTTTCATATCCATTAATACCCTCTACATGCATAGCTAATAGTTTATTAGAGACAAAAGCGTATCTAAAACCTCTAACAATATGGCTGATCCACTGGACATTACCGTTGATCCCATACTTAACTATGTAAGGTTTACCCATAATAGTAGATAAACTGGTAATACTATAATCTTCATCATTGACATCGATCACTCCACGAATGAAAGGCGGTTTCATAAGCGTATATATCATTGAGTAGTCATAGGGATCAAAAACTTTTACTTCATACTTATCTATAATAACAATTTTTCTTATCTCAAACTTCTCAGAACCAAGAACCTTATATGGTATAGGGTTCTGTGGAGGTATTGCTGGGTATCCATTAATCTCTAATACTTCCTCACCTTCATTCGAATACACTTTGGTAATAACTTCTCTTTCTCGGTATCCCACGATAAACAATAGATCCAAGCCAGAAATAACATGTCCACCGAAACCTGTGATATGATCGATGATAGATGCTATTGAGGGATCGATTAAGAAAGTAGATGTAGATTCTTCTCTAAATCCACGCGTAGTAACTGCTATCATTTCACGTGAACCACCAATATCAAAATCATACACATTCGGCACGCCCATAGTATCAAGTACTTCCCCATCTTTATCCAATATATTGATTTCTAATTTACGATCAGGCTTCATCAATAACGATACACAAATCTCTTTTCTACAAAGAAACTTTGCCCCAATACCCTTCAATACTCTACTCCACAACCTATTACCTAGCCCATTATAACAAGAAATAACAAAAAACTTGTCTTTAACCTCAATATTACCTAATAACTCTGGTTCTCTACGATCCTTATGTTGGATCCTACCGTTAATAACATTTAACAATATAGTAGCTATATGATCTTTACAGTATAATTCAAGCTCTAACCACTCCCTCCTATAGCGTATAGAGTAAACCATACAATTCCCAGCAAGCGATCTCGACCATGAATGTCTAAGTGGCAAAGATCATTTTCCTCCAATAACATAAGATTAAGGAAAAAATACATTATTAATTATTAAAGTCTCCATCACCTTAATAAATGTAAAACATTAAATACATAAACATGTAGTGTGAGAACATCATGTCTATAGTAGAAAAGAAAGTACGGGCATTAGCGATAAGCGATGAGAAAGATTTAGGAGATACACGTAATACGTATTATAAAAACATATATATTTATACGAAAAGACTTGAAAAACCCCTTGTAGGATGTTATTTTAAAGAAGCAATGGTATTTGTTAGAGAAGATGGAATACATAGAATCTATGTGAAAAGTGTCCGTGGAATAAGGAATCTATATAGAAACGATAAATTCATAATACCTATACATGGATCACTTGAATCTATCATAGCAACAGATACGAATATAGCGTTAATGATCAAAGAAACTTTACGGACAAAAGCATTCTTAGTGCTTAAAGGTAGAGATATCGTATATGAACTTAGAGAATTGAGCAAGGGATTATTAACAAAGAAAAAATACTATCTAACGAGCATGGATCTAGGGTTCTCGGGATCAACTATATTAGGAGTTGGAGTGTTGACTAATGGTAAACATGAAAGTAAAGTATTGATACAAGGTTCCGACGATTCTTTTAGAATGAAAGAGTATAATGAAATAATTGTGCTTGGATGGAGTGGTTTATGGTACGCTTATCTTATCCCAGAAAAAGAAGATGCCAAAATAATAGTTCATTTAGCTACTGGTGAAACCAAAAAATATACTATACCATTAGATATTATTGGTAAGAATTTCATAAAACCACATACTATGTTTTATTATGATCATCAAAACCATATTTTAGGTTTAAATAATGGAAGCGAAGTTAAGATCATTGATCTAGATAATAAAGTTATTCAATGGCAGAAAATATTTGGTTTAGAAACAAATACACCTTTACATGGAGTAGTATATGACCGGATAGTTATTTTCTCAGATAATAAGGTATTCGTTGTAAATATAACAAACGGATCTATAATATTCGAAAAAGAGTATAGAGATAAAGTAGTAAGCGCATCCTTATCTGAGAAATACTTGGTTGTAAGTACAACTGATAGGATCTATGTATATCAGAGAAGAAGAGATTTATTTGAAGAATATGGAAAATACTTGATCTTCGGATCAGTAATAGGCGTGAATGCATGTGGCGACGACCTATTGATCACGTATATGACGCCAGGCAATATAATAAAAACTACCTATGTAAACTTTAATGAGAAAATGGAGATCAGATTAAAAAAAGTCAGTTTGGTCACTAATACTGGTGTAGAGCTTCCAATTGGTGATTTTAAATGGGATATTAGATTACTAGAGAAAACTTCTCCCCTCCTCGATGTTATTAAGAAAGGAGATAATATCGCGTTTATAGATAAGGGTAGTGAACCGGGTGAATATAGAATATCTTTTGTCTTGAGTACTCCAAACTATTTACCCGTAATATGTGATCTGGACGTTAAGGTTGAAGGTATAAAGAGCATTATTAAAAAGATAAAATTAATTTCACAACCAGAATATAGTGAGAAAGGAGTATACATACCATTAACGATCGATACTACAGCTGGAATTGATGAATTATACGTAGTGCTTACTAGTAGAGATAATAGTGTATTTGCTTCAACAAACGTATCCTATAATATTAAAAAAGGAGAAAATACCATACCACTATACATAACATGGGCTAAATCCGGTCTTCACGAAGTAGAGTTGAAGATTATTGGTTGGAGTAAAAGAAATAGGTTATATGAAAGATTCAATACAACTATAAAGTTTGAAAGAGATATACCACCACTATATTCGAGAATCCATACAGATGGTCTCTATATATGGTCACCATACGATCTAGATAATGTAGAGATAAGGATTAGAAATGAACATACAGAAACAGCATTAACATCAAGCTTATCTAAAGGTTGGAACGAATTAGAACCCCCAACAACACTACCAGAAGAGATCATTATATATCTACCGACAAAAGTAAGATGCATTGTGAGGAGGGATAAAAGCTGGATAGAATTCCTGAAATAATATTCGATGTACTAAAAATTAGCTTTTATCTAGCACTAATTGCTTTATTCTTCGAGATCCTAACATATATGCTATACAAGAAGAGAAAAACTAGATCCGGGAACGAAGAAGAACGTAGATCTCGTCAAGGATCTCCTCGATCCTCCTAACCCTCTCCTCTAACTCACTAACTCTTCTCTCAAGTAATGCTAGTTTATCACTCAATTCTTCTATACTCATATAAACAACACCTATAAATTCAAAGGTAATTTCTTTATCCTAAAATAGATTCTTCCTTCCCAATTAACTTTTTCTACATAATCCTTCTCAACAAGATCTTCTATTAAAGACAATGATTTACTACCATATAGCTTGATCAATTCATTTGTGCTCAAAGGTTTCCTGATCAAGTGATTTAATAATCTAATCTCATGATCCGAAACAATAATCTGAGGAACATTAGTTTGATCAACACATCTCTTAACGCTTAAACCTCTATCTTCGAATAATCTTACTACTGATTCATACCTCTTCCCTTTCACTGGTTTTATATTCGGTAAATATGAAGGTCTATTTACTGTCTTCAAGTACACTTTCTTAATACGGGTCTTCGCTATAAAGCCTATTAGTTCCAACAATACTTCCTTCGAAGCATTGGTGTACTCATTTGTTCTAAATAAGTTGATCTCCAATCTGATCTTTGATTTAAACTTTTGATTAATCTCTCTGAGAATTCTAATCAGATCGTTGAAAGAAAGTTCCCTAAGTGGATCGTTGTATATTCTCCAGTAATTTGTTGG
>NJDP01000072.1 GCA_002254665.1 Desulfurococcales archaeon ex4484_58
ATTAATTAATTGTAATACTAAATTAATTCGACAAAACTAATTAAATCATGCGTATATTTAAACGTATCCTATTTAATTTTTGTTATGGAAATATTTATATATTTTAGTGTTTAAATATCAATACAAATATAATTATTTATGCGAGAATCACAAAATACATAGTTTATTAAGAGGGATATTTTGACTAATAATTTAAAGATAGTGTTATCTTCTAAGCTTCATAATATAGTTTTATTAACTATTTTATTAATAGCGATACCTTTCACGTTTGGTGTCATAGATGTAGATTCTTCTATTAATGTGAGTGAAGATTCTATAGTTCAGTATTATGGTATATTATATAATGTATCTCAACTTCCATTTATTGGTAGACCATTGTCTAGTTTGAATGGAACGAAATTATTTGCTACAGGTTTTGGATGTATTGGTTTTATCATTCCACATACTGAGACTCTTGATCCGCCGTTCGATGAATTATTTATTGATAAAATAGTTTTTACGTTTAATGGTATTAAGAACTTGACTGGTTATAGTGATAATGATAGATTGTTTCTACAGTATGGTTGTGGATATTTAAAGGAGATAAAAACTTTTGTTAATAAATCGTTAGGTTTAGTGGTTCAGAATATTACTTTTGATAAATGTAATATAACTGTTACTACTAATGGTTTCTTATACTTTACATACATGGATGGAGTAGTTGATGTTCCCTATATTCTAGACAATGATACCTATAACTGGTTGGTTGAAGAATTAATTAACCGCACGATAGGTTTACCCATGGGGATGTGTATCTGTACAGCTGTTCCGGTTGGTGGTAATATTACTATTGAGTTAGCGTATGCTGGTATTAGTGCCGATGATATAGAGATTAGTCACGAGTATGACTATGAATATGTAAACGGTTCTTTAACTTTGGTTAACCGTACTATATACAAGTTACATAATGCTTACTATAAATTCTATATATTGTTTGGCGGGATAAGACATGCTTATCCAATTGAGATCGGTATTGAAAATGATAATGGTTCAGCTAGACTTAAGTTTATTAAAATGTTTTTACCAGGATTAAAATGTGGGTGTAATGAAACAGAAACTATAACCACTGATTATGGAGAAATTATAAGTTATTCTATAAGTTCTACATGTCTCGAGGAACTCCATAAAAACTATACGTTCATTGTTAATAATACTTATCTTGAATGGATTGTTGAGAAGTTTAGGAATGCTACTGGTGATTACAATGTTTCTTTAAACGATATAGTTATAGCCGATATATATTATATGCCTACGAGGGATTACAAGTATTATACAGTAGTTATAGAACTTTATAAGAATAAATCCTATTCAGACTTTACCGACGTGGTAGTTATGAGGTTAAATAAGACTGGGCCAATAGTTGAGACTGTATATACCCTTGCCGGAGAACCGAGTGTATCTGATCCAATATGGTTTATCATGTCGGATATATTAAGTATACATGAAGTTGAAGAAGATACATTATACATATTTAACTATCTGCTATATCTAGTTCCATTAATTGTAGGGGTTTCAGCTATATCTTTTTACTATATTAAAAGAAGAAAAACCACATAGTTTTTAAACTATTTCACTTTTTTCTTCATCCCTAAAAGAATAGAGATGAAAATTTAGTTAGAGAAAAAATTATTGAGTTTCTACTGTGAATGAGACTGAGTCGAAGTATATTGATGCTGATTCACTCCACCACAACGTGAAGGTATTTACTCTCAATCCTACTAAGAACAGATAGTCTCCTCCACGTATATCTGAGATCACATCTGAAGGTACTGTTATTGTTAGTGTTGACCATTGGTTATAGTTTGCATCAACTATCTCATACCATACCGTGGAATCTGTGTTTCTATCATAGATCACAACTACAACGTCAACATCTGGACCATTAGGTGCTGCATAGTACTCGATTGTTATTGTTCCACTAGTAGCATTGCTTGGAACACTAATGTCTTGACCAATATATGCATAGTCTTTAACCCACCAGCTCCAACGTGGAATATCACCGGTGATCTCAACTACACCACTCCTACCAAGCACCGAATCATACCAGTAAGCTTCATCCATGTAGTCGCCGGGATAGAAACTCCAACCATCTGGTCCAGTATCAAATCCACCATTATAGAGTAATTCAATAACAACTGGTTGTTCTGGTGGTTGCTCCTCTCCACCACCAATAGCTGCTTGTACAGCTGCATCAGCTTGTATAGCTCCATATCCATAATATGGGTCATAGCCAGAACTACCTAGGTCTTTAGCTGTTGTATGTAGTATTCCACGTACAGTATCTTGAGAAGTATCATCCTCGCTACCCGGTGGTAGTGGTGATAATCCATTAGCTAATCTAGCTGCTTGGATCAAAGCAACCGTTGCTGATACGTGTGGTGTAGCCATTGATGTACCGCTTAAAGTCTCATATGAATCATCTGGATAGGTACTCAATATATCTACTCCGGGAGCAGCTACTTCTGGGTAACGGTTACTCCACCATGGTACATTCTCATCACTATCGATCGCGCCAACAGCTATTACTTCGGGGTAGGCAGCTGGGTATGCTGGTGAACTAGCACCTTCATTGCCAGCAGCTGCAACGATCGTTATACCCCAATTATATGCTTCAACAATAATATCGTGTAGTTCTGCTACATCACTTGAACCACCTAGACTCATACTAATAACTTCTGGTGCATCATCATCAGGATCACCAACGATCACACCATCACCATCAGCATCAACAACACCATCCGGGCCCTTAATAGCTACGTCTATAGCCATTATAATATCACTATAAGTACCTGATCCCTGATCGTTTAATGCTTTGATAGCATAGATCTCAACATTTGGAGCAACACCAACAACTCCGATATCATTATTGATCGCTGCTACTGTTCCAATAACATGTGTTCCATGACCATTACCATCATAACAATTGCTAGATAATGTACCACCAAGTGTTGAGACACACCATGCAATATTATCTGCTAGATCTGGATGATCATAATCTACACCAGTATCAATAACAGCTACTTCAACATCACGATTACCATCACCATCAACATCTATACCACCATCAGTTGTAGACCATGCCTCCGGAGCATTAACGTAGTCTACACCCCATGGAATAGTCTGAGCCATAACATGTACTTCACGATCAAGGCTAACATGTATAATTCCAGGTACACGGCGTAGAAGAGTAATAGATGTATCTGGTATCTCAATGATCATTATAGGTGCAACACTGGCTTTATATATTACAGTACCACCAATACTCATCAACGTCCTGATATTTATTAATCGGGGATCATAAGATATTATTAATCTAACACTTGATGGTTGTGAATAGGTAGTTGTCGCTGATACTGCTAGTGAAGCGAAGAACAAGAACACGACTATAGAGACTAATATTCTACTCCACATAGAGACCACACACAACTCGGTATCCGTGGTGAAAAAGTGGGAATTCATAAAATATCTATGATTAACCCATGCTATATAAATGTTTCTATTAATGAAATCAATTCATAAAATATAATAAAATATATAAATCTTTTAACCAAATACTAAGCGATACTAAGTATTAATAGTATAAGCATATATTTTCTCAACGCTCATACGATCAAATATACATGTTTCAAAAGGCTTTACTCGATCAAGGAATAATACTACATATTCAAATCTACTAGTTTTCTTCTGTAAAGCTAGTATAGGATAAACCTCTCTACCAACAGCTTCAGCTACAGCTTTAGCTGAAAAACCTATTTTAAACTTAAATATACTTGGAAAAGTTCGTCGTGAACTACTCTTAGCTTCAACCACAAATAATTGATCACCACATATAATCACTGAATCTACTTCAACCTGACCTCTATACCTATAAGTCTTCGACTTACTCGAAGCTTTAAAATTAAAACTGGTATTCCCAAATCCTAATGAAGACAATACATAGAATTCTCTACAACTAAATTTCTCCATTAAAACCCTAGATACGATAGCGGTAACTAATGATTCACTACTTGTATAACCTATTAATTTATTTAATAATGGAAAATCTAGTTTCTCAAATATAAGTGAACCGGGTATCTTGATCGTTTCTCTAATATAACCGGGTGAAGCTTTACAGATAATAAAAGTTGCACTAGAACCTAGCTGGTATTGTCCTAAACGAATAATATATAGCGAGTTATCTCTAAGGATACTAGGTAGATCTTCTACTTTATCTATAGATATAAGTGTAGGTGCTCTTTAGTTTCTTATGTTAATCCTCTTAGCGATATCTTCTAATACAAATAAATCACTACACTCTCCAGTATTTAACTCCAAGATCTTATCTTGGATTAAAGGATAAGCTTTACTCCAGAAAAAATTATGTGAAACCAACTATTATACACCAAGGGTTATTAGAGAATTACTTCTTTTCTTCACTAAGGAATTTCTCGAGTGCTTCACGTACCGTTACACCGAGTATCATTACTACACGTATACCAGATTGTTGTAAAGCCATATACGCGTTTGGACCAGGACTAGGACCTATGACAATATCTATTTTCTCCTCAACTAGTTTCTGTACAGCTCGGATACCAGCACCACTACCACTAATCGAGCCGGGATTCTGTACTACTCTAACATCTTTGATCTCTCCATCCTCAACCTCTACTATTGTGAATGTAGGTGCTCTACCAAATCTAGGATATATTTGATCATCTAATCCACCCTTATCTGTTGGAAAAGCTATTCTAACCACACCTAATCCACCTCCAACAAATTATTTCTTATCTAAACCGGGTGTTTCACCCGGTCTAATAACTATGGGTATGAAGGGTTCTATTTTTTCCGGTAGATATTTGATTCTCCAATCACTAATATTATCGAGGATCTCCATAACCTTTAAACTTATTTCTCTGATCGCTTTTGAAGCATTTGACTCTGGATATTCTTTAATTAATGGTTTCATAGAAGCTATTGCGTAATGGACTTTTTCATCAAAAGGTATTTCTCCAAGATAATCTATTTTCTCTTTCCTAGCATAACTTATTATCTCCTCTGCATAACCGGGGTTTAAGTCGTACTTGTTAATTATTAGTGCTGATGGTATGCCGAAGTGTTTTGTTAATTTATGTATTCTCCGAAGATCACTATAACTAGCTGGTGTTGGTTCAGCTACAAGTATAGCTATATGTGCACCTGCAAGACTAGATATTACTTGACAACCAATACCAGCGGCTGCATCCACTAATACATAGGAGTCCATACCTATTATTTTCTTAGCAGTATTTTTAACCTCAGTAACTAGTTTACCAGAATTCGGTCTACCCGGAACTATTTCTCCAGATACTAATGGGAAACCATATTTAGTCTTATATTTAACCCTGATCTTACCAGCTACAATGCCTCGTGTATATCTAATAGCTTTAACTGGACATACAAAACTACATGTATAGCATCCTTCACATATCCACTTATTAACTACATATATATCATCTCTCTTCTCGATAGCATTGAATGGACAAGCTTCTCTACAGAGATCACAGCCGATACATTTATCCATTAATATCTCTGCGTAACGGCCTTCACGATAATCTATTTCTTCATCCCAACTAGTAATCCCTAACACGAGATTCAAGTTAGGAGCTTCAGCATCAGCATCAACAGCAATTAATCTATAACCATGTTCACTCAATAGTATTGCGAGTGAAGCGGTAATAGTTGATTTACCAACACCACCCTTACCACTAGCAACAACAATCTCTACTTGTTTAAGAAATTTTTCAACCACCACCGATCACCTTAACTAGATCTATTGATAGATCATATATGGTTTTAGAAACAATAGAAGAGGGTTTAGCTAATACAATTGGTTTACCATAAATATATGTCTCAACAACATCGCGGTTGAACGGGATCCTATATATTTTCTCAACACCATATTTCTCTAAAATCTCTAAGTGTCTACTAGGATCACCTACACCATACTTATTAATAACAACCCAAACACCCAGATTCATTCCTTTGACAACCTCAAGTATAGATAATAGATCATGTAATCCAAGGGGTGTTGGTTCAGTAACAGCTATTACTAGATTAGTGTTTTGTAGAGATAATGAGATCTGATTACCAGTTCCGGCCCCCGTATCTAGTATTAATATGTCTCCATTGATATTTTCTGCTCTCTTCCTAGTAGCTAGTACTGCTGGTGGTGTATGTTCTTCTCCTTCCCGGAGAACACCAGTTACTAGATGGAGTGTCTTATTATTATATAATAATTTATTATAGTATGTATAGCCTAGTACATGGTATCCCTTAATAATAGCATTGTAGGGGCATCCATAATAACATGCCTTACAACCACTACATAACCGGGGAAATATTACTGGGTAAGCATTTGGAGGCATAAGTATAGCTCCAGTATCACATACCTTTGCACATACACCGCATCTAGTACATTTACCTGTATCAATAAATGGTAGGAAAACCTTAATTGGTTCTTCATTCTCAAGTTTATTAATACCGAGTAATACATAGTCATTAGGTGCTTCAACATCAACATCAGCTAATACAACTTCATAGTATCTAGTTAATGCTATAGCTAGGTTAACAGCAACGAAACTCTTACCAGTACCACCCTTACCCCCGGTAACAGTTACTCTAAACATCCCAAAGAAACCCCTATTATTTATTGCTAAGTAACTTGCTAAATAAAGGATGTTCAACAACGAGTTGATTCAATTCTTCATCGCTTAGATCAGCTGATCTAGCTAATGCTTTATCAAGAAACTCTTTAACCTCCCCCTTCAATACTGGTTCATTACAAACATATTCTATACATCCACGAATGCCCCTAGAAGGATCACCCTCACGTACTACGAAACAATCATTTTTCTTAATAACTTCTTTTAAACCCTCAATATAAAACACTTTATTAAAACCATAATACTTAAGATTAGTTAATCTCTCTCCCTTCTCTTCCAAGTATAGTAGCTCGGCTAAACCGATAATCCTACTAATACGAAATGGATGAATACACCCAGTCCTAGACAAAATATATCCAAGAATATCAATAATATCCATGTTAGGTCAACCTAACATCTTTATCCAAGGAGAAAATAATAAACAAACCAACTATTAAACATATTCATAATATAAATAGAAACAACAATTAGATTAATACAAGGAATAATTGAGAGGGAGTATAATATTTTGAAAATCTTAATAAAAGTTTTTGATCAAAAATACTGTATATTTATCCAATGTTTTTTTCTATATTATTATTTCTTTAATAAAGCTAGTTTTTTACCTATTAATTTACTCCTTAGTTTTCCTTTGATAGAATCTCTTGTTGTAAATTTAAGTTGTTCGAGCTTGAGAATATTATCGATATACTTAATTGCTTCTTCAGTATTTCTTCTAGCTAAGTCATTAATAGTCTTCTTTAGATAAGGCCATAATAGCTTATCTAGTATTTTTTCACCAACAATATAGGGCTCTTTATTAAGCTCTTCTATGAATTCCTCGATTTTCTTTTCTCTCAATAATTTCTTGTATTTATAGATAATATTGTTATAGAGTTTTATTGATGCTTTTTCGATAAAGTCTCTGGGTAGATACTCTGTATAGTACTTAATTAATTTTTTCAAATCTTTATCATCAAGCTTCTCAATAAGTGATGGATCAAATAAGTCATGATAAGTCTTTATTAAATCATATATGTTTGGGGTCTTTTCATATATTCTCTCTACACCTGGAAGAAACTTTAGTAGGTAAACATTATTTATTAGCTTCACCAGTATTCTTGGAACATCATATTCTTTGATATTAAGAACTTTTTCACGTTCATTTATCAATTTCTCAATAATAGGATATGCTATATAATCATAAAACTCGTTTGTTTCATTCAAATATTCTAATATATCATTAATAGAGATATTAGAGATTATTTTAGATATACTTTTTAATAGCTTCACTATTGATTCTTGAAACTCATCTATAATCTCTCTCAATTCTCTCCTAGAGTAAATATGATGTTCATATTTATATGCTTCAGTAGCAACACTTCTTACTATGTATATTGAGAGGGAGATATCGTTTAATGTTACTAAAACCTTATCTATAGTGTTTAATGTAGACTTATCTTTATGTTTTTCAAGATATGTAAATATAC
>NJDP01000073.1 GCA_002254665.1 Desulfurococcales archaeon ex4484_58
ACCAGTAAATATGACTATTAAACTAGTAAAACAATATACTGGTGAACCATTACCAAACGAACAAGTAATTATATGGATCAGCTACGATAACGGTTCTACATGGACACAACTATATACTGGAGTAACTGACTCGAACGGTGAAGTACAATATACACATTTCTTCTTATCAAGTGGAACATACATGTTAAAAGCTAACTACTCCGGTAACCCGACATACTATATCGTAGAATCAGAATCAAACACGGTAACTATAAACTCGATTAAAACACCATCAAATGCGACGATCAACATTAACCAGACGGATCTAAGAGTATATGATACAGTTGGTTTCACGATCCACCTATATTATCGGTATGATAACAATACTGGAGATATAGTTAATGCTACAGTTTATTTAGAATTGCTAAACAATACTATTTGGAGCATAGTTGATACTGGTACGACGGATAATCTAGGATACGTTACATTAACATATACTTTTACAAAGAATGGAACATATGTTTTTAGAGTACATTATCCCGGTAATGAGACTTTCACAGAATACATATCAGATAATATAACCTTGCTCGTTAAAAGCCTAGTTACACAGATACAGTTATTATCAGTACCATCAAGTGGAGCAGTAAATACTACATTATCAGCTACCGTACAGTTACTGGATGAGAAGAACCAGTCAATAGCTAATGAAACAGTTATTCTACAAAAATATGATAATGGAACATGGATCTATGTAACAAACGCTACAACAGGTAGTGATGGTAAAGCTACTCTTACATGGAGTGAATCAGAACCCGGAAACTATACCTATAGAGTCTATTATGGTGGTAAAGACTATGTCTATAATTCGAGTGTATCCGATACGTTTAATGTAACTATTGAGAAAGTATCAACTGGTTTAACACTTTCATCAAATACTACACTTGTATATGTTAATGAATCATTCCAATTAATAGCTAGACTAATCTATGATTCAACACCAATATCTAACAAGACTATATACTTCCAAGTATGGAATGGAACATCATGGGTAACCATTGGATCAAACGTTACAGACTCTAATGGATACGCTTATCTAACTTGGAGTGAACAATACGCTGGAAACTATACTTATAGAGCATGGTTCCCTGGAGATGAGACATATAATGAATCAATAAGTAATAATATAACAATAGATGTACAACCAATACCCACAAAAATAATATTGACAATACCATCAACAGCTTATACTGTAGACGAGGTATTGATCGAAGCTATACTAGAAACAATTGATAATAAACCAGTTGCTGGTTACACAATTGATTTCTGGATCAGTAGCGATGGTGTTAACTGGACTTATCTAGGCTCAAATACTACTGATTCAAATGGTAAAGCAATCTATAGACATGTGTTCTGGGTAAATGGTACATATTATATAAAAGTAAACTTCACAGACCCCGGTAAATCTACTGGAGAATGGGTATATGACGATTCAGAAGCAATAGGTAACGTAACTATTATGAAAACCCCGGTAAACATTACATTAACCAGTAACGCTACCCAAGTCTATGTTAATCAAACAATAGAGTTTACCATTAATATAACCGATGTATATGGTAATCCACTTGATAATATTGTTGTTGAAGTAATATATAATGGTACGGTCAAATTTACTCTAACCACAAATAACGGGTTAGCTTCATGGACTGATAGTTACCCAGCATACTATATATATGAGGTGAAAATACACTATCTCGGCAACGAGACATACAATGAATCATATAGTAACTCGTTAACCGTTAAATGGAATCCACTACCAACACAGACAAGCCTCACAGTATCAAATACTAATCCAACACCTGGACAAACAATCACGTTAACAGCTACAGTATATGATAAGATCTATAATAATCCGGTTGCTGGTTATGATGTAGAGTTTTGGGTGAGTGTCAATGGTTCAGCATGGTCGTTGATAGGGACAGCTACCACTAATAAAGCTGGAATAGCTACTACAACATATACGGTTGGATATGGTACATATGATTTTAAAGCAGTATTTAAGGATCCAAACCAGGATGTTATGGGTAAATGGGTATACTATTCATCTGAAAGCAACATAGTTAAGATCTCAACCATAGAGTTGATCGAAACAAATCTTACATTATGGAGCGATAAAACCTCAGCATATGTATATGAATCTATAAAACTTGAAGCTAAACTAATACGTACAGATACTGGTGAGCCATTAGTAGACGAGATAATCGAGTTCTACGTATACGATGGATCAACATGGAGTTTTCTAGGTAAAGCTAAGACTGGATATGATGGTGTAGCCTCGATCACAACCTCATTCTCTACACCTGGAACATATATTGTTAAAGCTGTGTATAAAGGATCGGATGAATATGCTAGTTGTGAGAGTAATAATGTAACATTAAATATATCTAAGTATCCAGTCGAGATCAGTATCGAAGAGTTTACACCTACAAAACTATACGCAGGAGATACTGCTACAATAAAAGTGTTAGTTACAAGTCTAGGTGAACCATTAGGGGATGTAAAGCTTTACTTATACGTTAACTCCACATTAATAACAACTACTAATACATTACCAGATGGAACAGCTACTTTCAAAGTAACATTTGACTCAGCTGGTACATATAATATAACAATATATTACCCTGGATCAACGATCTACGAATCAACCTTTATCTCTAAAACAATTATTGTCTACCATAAGATAAGTTTAACATTAACTGTAGAGTATCAATTATTAAGCAATGGATCAATACTATTCATACTAAATGCTACACTATTATTAGATGACCAACCATTTAATGGGCAAGAAATAAAGTTCTATAAGAAAGGATCATGGATCTACATAGGAACAAACACTACAGACGAAAATGGCGTTGCAATACTATACTATGTAGATAGTAGTGAAGATAACATGTTTGCTTTTAGTGCAAACTATACATCGACAACAACAAGTATAGAATCAACATCAACTATAAAGAATGTATTAATAATTGAAAGACCACCACCAACACCAGAGCCTCCATATATAGGTATACTATTAGTTATAGTGCTCCTACTAACTATGTTTATTAAACGTAGAAGATTTTTCTAATTCCTGCCCCTCTTCTTTCCATCAATGATCTAATTTATTATATATTTAAAGCTTTACTTAAAGAAACAACTTTATTTTCTATCAAAATCTATTCCTTCTCTACTCAATATGCTTCTAGCAACTAATACTCCAGTAGCAGCTGCAACATTTATACCACGAGACAACCCTGCCCCATCACCAGCTGCGAATACATTCTCCATACTAGTTTCTAGTTCACGGTTAATAACAGCTTTTACACTATAAAACTTGATCTCTGGTGCATAGAGTAGGGTTTGATTAGATGCTAATCCGGGGAAAATAGTGTCTAGTCTATTAATAGCTTCTATTATATCAGATACAACTCTATATGGTAGAGCCATACCAATATCTCCGGGTGTAACATCTCTCAATGTAGGCTCGGTTGTTGATCTATGTATTCTATCCCATGTACTCCTCCTACCAGCCTCTAAATCGCTGAATCTCTGGATCAAAGGCTTACCTCCACCTAGTTTAGTAGTTAATCTAGCAATATACCTACCATACTCGATAGTATTCTCCATTGGATCAGTCAATTTAATAGTTACTAGTAATGCTAAATTAGTATTTCTAGACTTAATACGAGTATATGATTCACCATTAACAAGTACAAATCCATCATCATACCTCTCTTCAACAACAAAACCATATGGGTTAGTACAGAAAGTCCTAACTCGATCATCATATACTCTAGTATACAATATGATCTTTGGGTCTCGAACAATACTAGTTAATGGTTCACTAATAAAAGCTGGAAACTCTAAACGAACACCAATATCTAACGGGCCCGGTTCAACCTCGATACCCCTCCTACGAGCTAGATCCATAAACCAAGATGCACCACTCCGGCCCGGAGCTAATACAACGTATTTACCACGATATATTCCATTAGATGTCTTAACCAACATTGATCCTTGATCCCTATATATATCGTACGCAGTTGTCTCTAGCAGTAACTTAACATTATTTCGTTCAAGATAAACCGTCATATTCTCTATAACGCTGAAAGTATTATCACTACCAATAACTCTCTGAGGAGCTGGTATAAACTGTGCACCAGCTTTTGCAATTAATCTCTCAACCTCTTTTACACGATCACTTGGAGGAACATATATCTGGTCGCTTGGAGCACCAAATTCAAGAAACACCTTATCAATATAATTGATTAATTCTTCAGCATAACTCCAACTACCAGTTAATAAGTGGAGATCACCACCTATATCTGGTCTCAAATTAATAGTACCACTACTAAAAACACCAGCACCACCAACACCATGTATTATATGACAAGGTCTACACATACTGCAACGTGGATTCTCTAATGAATTAAACCTATTATTCACATTCATTAATGGACATAAACGTTTAGAAGCCCTCAACCCCTTCTCGATCAACAATATTTTTAAACCACTATGTTTAACGAGTTCATAAGCTGTAAACAACCCGGCCGGTCCAGCACCAATAATTATAACATCAAAATCCACTTTATCACCTCATCATAACAAACCATATTCTCTCCTACGATCAATTATATGTAGAGAATCTTCTCCAGTCCCAATCAATGTTATTGGAGTCTTCAATTGATCCTCTAAATCCTCAATCCATCTACGAACTCTACCCGGTAACTCACTCCATTCTCTAACACCACGTGTCTCCGGATATAATTTATCGATCTTAGTAATAGCTACTTGTGTAGCAGAATTCAACATTACAGCTCTACGAGCTAACTCTAAGTTAAATGGAGCAACTCTCCTAACCCTACCAGTAACAGATGCTTTCTCAAACCAGCCACGCTTCATAGCCTCATCTATAGATAACTCGTTAGGTAACGGGCCTCCACCAACACGTGTAACATATGCTTTAAAAACAACAACTACCTGATCAACACGTTTAGGTCCAACGCCAATCTCTGAGAGAAAAGCCGATGCAATAGTATCGCGGCTTGTAACATATGGGTATGTACCATGATATAAGCTTAGAAAAGCTCCTTGTGTTCCTTCAACTAAAACACTTGATCCCCGGTCGAGTGCTTCATTAATAGTTCCCGGTACATCTATCAATAAATCCTTCAACTCCCGATAATCACGAGCTAGTTTTAATCTACGAGAAACCCGGTCAACCATAGCTACTCCCACACCTTGAAGCGTAGAACCAATCCTATCAGCTAAATAATTATCTCTACGTTCACGCTCAACGTGTTGATCCTCTATAATACCAGTATTCCAGTCAATAAATACTCTACCCCAACTATTAGTCTCCTCGATCTCTCTAAACAATAGATCAACCTTAACCAGTGCACCGGGAGGAATCAATAGCTTAGTCTCTCTGTTAATAAACGCTGTTGATAATATTCTCAACTTCCAAGCCCTACCATTATATACTACTGTATGTCCAGCATTAATTGATCCGCATCTAACACTATACTCTGGTTTATCTCTTAACCCTAGATAAGAAACAATCTTACCCTTACCCTCATCACCAAAAAATCCACCAACAACCACAGTGAGCATAGTTTATCCACCTATAGTTTTCTCTACATATCCTAGTACACGATCAATGATCTTATTATACGAGCCAAGATAATTACCGGGATCAAGGCATTCATCGATCTCCTCTATACTTAAAAGCTTAGAAACAACACTATCTAATAGTACTTCCCGGAAACTCTTATTCGATCCAAGCGTTTCATCCACTAGTTTAGACAATAATCTATGAGCTTCAAAACGATCCATGTTTTTCTCTGTAACTAACTTGACCATTATACATTCAGAAGCAAATGTTTTCTTAGATAACTCGATGTTTCCCATGATAGCCTCAGTATTTACTTTTAGGTGATCAAGTATCCATAGTGTATCCTCTAATATCTGGTCTAGGATGAGTAGTGAGTGGGGCAACACTATTCTCTCAAAACTACTATTAGACAAATCTCTCTCATGCATCAAGACAATATTCTCTAAACCAGAAACAACAAATCCACGTAAAACCCTCGCAAGACCAGATACTCTCTCAGCTCTAACCGGGTTCTTTTTATGAGGCATAGTACTACTACTTATCATTGGAGGCTCAACGACCAACTCGTTGATCTCTGGTCTAGCCAATTCTCTGATTTCAAGAGCCAACCGATCTAGTTGACTACCAATAATACCTAGTATAGATAATAATTCAGCGTAGCCATCGCGTGGAGCTATCTGTGTAGTTATCAAATATGGTTCTAAACCTAGTTCTCTACAAATACTCTCTTGTATATCTAAACCCTTATCTCTCCAAGCAGCGAGTGTACCGACAGCACCGGATACTTTACACTTAACTATATTGTTGTATACGTGTCTTAATCTCTCATAGCTACGAGTTAACTCGTAGAGATAATTAGCGAATTTAAAACCAAGAGTAACTGGGAGGGCGTGTTGACCATGTGTTCTACCAATCATTATCAAGTCTCTGTATTTCCTAGTTAGTTGAGTCAATTTATTAATTAAAACGACTAGTTTATCCATTAATAACTCTAGAGATTCACGTATGATCAAAGCCCAAGAAGTATCTATCACATCATTACTTGTAAAACCTAAATGAACATATCTACCACAAACCCCTAATTTATCTGCTAAAACCTTAGTTAAAGCCATTACTTCATGTCCATACCTTTCCTCTAAAACAGTTATCTCTTCTGGTTTAATCTCAACATCTACCCTATCTATTTCTTCTAGACACTCCATAGGGATGAGTCTATGTCTAGCTAGAGTCTTTAACAATGTTTTCTCAATAATAACCATTTTATTCAATAAGTTTTTCCTAGATAGGATTGAGCGTAACTCGTTAGAACTATATCTATATTCAAGGGGGCATATTTGGTTCAAATAGTTCCCATAGAATAATTTAGGGGGGTTTATAAAGTGTCTCCTTAAATCACCCCTCTATATCTTAATGTAAAACATTACTTCTCGTTTCGAAGTAGTGGTGTCTTGGAGTTTATTAGTAGAGTAGTTGATCCAGCGGTTGTTGATTTTAGCAGCCAGTATATAGTTAACTATAATTCTTTGGATAAAAGGTTCTTGGAAGAAATAACTGGTTGACCTTATAGTGTATGTGATCCTAGTTCTCTACGTATCGGTAAGTGGTTGTTGAATTCTAGTTTACTAGTTCTAGGTATATATTATGGTGTATAGTTAATAGCTCATTTGATCAATGAAAGTATACGTAGTATGTGTCGGTGATTATTGTAGGGTTGAATTGGAGCGTTAAAAGATCCTTTGATATAGATTGAAGCAACGGCTACGTTTGAATAAGTCATAGGGGCTATATCGCTTATACTAGGATACAGAGATCCTTCTTATCCAAGATAGCTAAGCGTAAGAGGAATTGGTTTCTCTAGGATATAGTTGAGTATTTGGTTAATGAGATTAGAGAGACTGTGAGTAGAGATGAGAAAGTATTGGTTGTTGTTAGTGGCGGGTGTTGATTCTACTGTAACTATTTATTTATTGAAGAGCTATTGGTGATCATGTTTTACCAGTATTCGTTGATCATGGGTTGTTTAGATCGGGTGGAGTTGAAGAAGTATTATCTATTCTCAGAGAGGTCGGGGATGATGCTATGATTACATATGCTACTACCACTAAGCCCTCCAAGGATCGGGCTTTGCTAAGATAGTTTCTAGTGGAGATTATGAGAATTCCCTGGAATAAAGTCAAACTATAGATTAGACGCTCATGGTTGTTTTTACGTGATGATATCTTATTAGCTTTGATTATAAGTGGTTTTCTAGATGTGATGGATTTTATGTTATTCGTATTAAACAACTCGATGAATGGATATGGATCTTCTGCCCAAGGCTACTAATCGAAACACTATACAATTCATTATCTTGAAACAAATAGTGAGCATTAAGTAAAAACATGATTAAAGAAACGATTCAAGGACTAGGAAGAATTGATACAAAACTA
>NJDP01000074.1 GCA_002254665.1 Desulfurococcales archaeon ex4484_58
TGGAGAAATATAGTTTTAGACAAGAGGAGATTGTGAGTGTAGGTGATAGTGTTATGGATTTAGATTTTATCAAGGAGTCGGGTTTAAGAGTAGCTGTTAGTAATGCTGATGAAGAATTGAAACGTGAAGTAGATGTCGTATTAACCAAACCTAGCTGTTATGGTGTTTTAGAGTTAATTGAAAAAATACTAGATAATAAATTATGATCTAATACTTGTTAATGCATCAACTATCTTCTTATAACCAGTACATCTGCATAGATTACCTTCAAGAGCCTTTAGTATATCTTCAATACTAGGTTTATCCTTGATACGGTAGAGTGCATAGGCTGTCAATATAAAGCCGGGTGTACAGAATCCGCATTGAATAGCTCCTTTCTCTGCAAAACTAACAATGATCTTCTTAAACAAGTCATCGTTAACTAGTCCTTCAACTGTTGTTATCCTCTGTCCTTCAACCTGTACTGTTAATACCATACAAGAATATACTGGTTTATCATTAATTAGTACCGTACACGTACCACACTCACCCCGTTCACATCCTCGTTTAACACTTTTTAACCCAAACCTATATCGAAGCGTATCTAGAAGGATCTCCCTAGGATCAACATCAACCTCTACTTCTCTATTATTAAGGATAAATCTAACCTTCATCTTCTATCTACCCTGTGATCTTTGAAGCTTCAAATAAGGTTTCCCTTATAAGTATAATAGATAATTTCCTACGATAATCAGCTGAAGCTCTTACATCCGATATTGGTGATATATCTTTAACTACCAACTCGCTAGCTTTATAGATCTCCTCTCTATCTATCCTTTTATTCTTCAAATACTCTTCAACACTCCAGGCTCTAACTGGTTTGGGTGCTACGGAATTCAATGCTATACGTACATCTCGGAAGATATTATTCTCTATCTCTACATAAGTCGCTATAGCTACTATTGATAATGTGAATGCGTTCCTCCTACCGATCTTTCTATATGAGTATCCATGGATATGGGGTTTGGGAATCTTTATCTCGACTAGTAATTCATTATTTCTCAAATCTGTTTCACGTGGACCCTTAAAGAAATCTAATATACTTATCTCACGAGAACCGTTAATACTTGAAACCACAAGCTTAGCGTTATATACCATTAGTGGTGGTGCTGTGTCAGCTGCTGGAGAAGCATTACATAAATTACCACCAATAGTAGCTCTATTACGGATCTGCCAACTAGCCATATTATAGACGGCATTATATAGTAGAGGTAGTTTTTCACGTATAATATTTGATTCGATAATATCTTGTAGTCTAGTTAAACTACCTATTCTTATATATTCATTGTCTTCTCTAATATACTGTAACTCATTTATTCTATTTATATCCACGATGTTCCTTGGAGTATATCTCTTAATCCTCATATCGATTAATAGATCTGTTCCACCGGCTAAAATCTTGTAGTTTTCTAATTCATTTATAAGCTTCAATACTTCATCTAAACTATTAGGTCTATAGTAGTTGAACCTGGGTAATACATAGAACATCTCATAGCCCCCCAATAAGTTTTAATACATTCTCTGGAGTTAGAGGTAGGGTGGTTACTCTTTTATTTAATGCGTGTGAAACAGCATTCGCTATAGCAGCTGGTAACGGTATAAAAGCCATTTCACCCACTCCTTTAGCACCGAATGGACCATACTTATATTTATCTTCAACATATACTGGTTTCTCTACATCTAACGTTACATCTTGTATGGTTGGTATAACGTAGTCTGTTAGATCAGCATTTAATATTTCTCCCTTAGAACCAAACTCTAGTTTTTCATATAATACATACCCTATACCCTGTGCTATAGCTCCTTCTATCTGTCCTTCAACTTGAGTGGGGTTAATGATCTTGCCAGCAGCTAGACCAGGCCATGCTTTAAGCACTCTTACCTTTCCAGTCCAGGTATCGATCTCTACTAGAACAGCTACAGCAACAAAGCTATATGCTGGATAAGCAAATCCCTGTCCAATCTTATCATCGAATTTACCCTTAGGAAGATAAAAGTATCCAGTAGCAGATACTTCGACTCCCCTATTATATGCCTCCTGTATTAGTTCCTCCCATCTAATCTCACGATTAGATATTTTATCAAATACTCTACCATTCCTTATAACTATGTTTTCTGGATTAGTTTTTAATATATCGCTAGCTAACCTATTTAGTCTCTCTCTAATCTTCGCAGCAGCTACTAATACACCTATAGCACCAATGCTAGTACCTCGTGAAGCATGCGTAGCTCCAGTATCTGGTGCATCAGTCGTTCCAAATACTACATTAATGTATTCGAGAGGAGCACCTAATGCTTCAGCGACTATTTGTCTATAACTAGTAGTTGGGGTGCCCTGTCCAATCTCAACTATCCCGGTATAAACGTTAACAGAACCATCTCTCTCGATCTTTATATATGCATTACTCCAATCCGGTACTCCGCGACTGGTACTGATCCCGTGCCATGCTACACCGATCCCTAATCCCCGCTTATATCTATTGCTCCTCTTATTCCAATCCTCCAATTCTCTCCTAACTTTACTCCACTCCATTTTTCTAGCGAGTTTATCAACTAGATCAGCTACCCCAACCGAATGATCTAGCTTTTGTCCAGTAATGGTATCCATTCCCGGTCTTAATAAATTCTTCAATCTAAGTTCTATCGGGTCTATTCCCAGCTTCTTTGCTAACTCATCCATTTGAGATTCTACGGCAAACTGTATAGATGGATTACCAAATCCCCTGAAGCTCCCTTGTGGAACCTTGTTTGTATACACACAGTATCCATCAACCCAAGCATTAGGGACATAATATGGTCCGGAGGAATGCATAGTTGCTCTCCATAATATGTATGGGCCTCTATTAGTGTATGCTCCAGTATCATGTATGATCTTCACTTTAATTGCTTTCAAATAACCATTATCGTCAACTCCACTAGTATATTCAATAATTGTAGCTTCACGTTTGGGATGGATCCTTATAGATTCTTCTCTACTATATATTAGGAAAGCGGGTTTTCCAGTTAAATAAGCCACTAAAGCTGCTTTAGCAGCTACTAACGGTCCCTCATCATCTTTACCCCCAAAAGCCCCGCCTATATAGGGTGTTATTATTCTAATGTTTGAAGCAGGTATTCCTAATACTTTTGATACTATTCGTTGTGCTAAATGCGGGTATTGTGCACATGAAATAATATTTATTCTACCCTGAATATCTGGTATAGCAAGTGCTGCTTCTGTCTCTAAATAAGCGTGTTCTTGATGGTGTGTCTTATAGGTATTTTTAACTATAGTGCTTGATTCACTGAATCCTCTCTCAATATCTCCTTTCCTAACTTTAGTCGTAAAAGCTATATTTGATCCCTGCTCGTCATGTATTAGAATATCTTTTCTCTCCATAGCTTCTAGAGGATCGTATATGGGCGTTAGTCGTTTATATTTAACTCTGATCATCTCTAATGCTTTGAAAGCATCATCTATATCCCAAGACGCAATCAACGCTATTGGTTCACCGTGATACCGAACCTTACCTTCAGCTAATAGTGGTTGATCAGGTAAAGCGTAACCTACGTTATTTATGCCGGGGATATTTTTTGCTGTAAAAACTCCAACTATATTCGTTAATTTTAATGCATCACTATAATCGATAGACTCTATAATTGCATGGGGTTCAGTACTAAGTAATTGTTTAACGAAAAGCATGCGTCCAGGCTCATAATAGTCTTCGAGAAAACGTGCTTTTCCAATAGCTTTTTCTATCGAATCACTACGTGTAACACTCTTACCCACTACTAGATACTCTTTAGCTTCAAACCATTTAGAGAGAAGCTCATATGGATCCTCTATAGACATTTTTACCACACATTACTTAGATAATACTCATCATAACACTATATTGTCGCCGTATAGAAATAAATCTACTCCCTGCTTCTACGTGGTTTTATAAATGTTCCTAATGGCTTATCTATTACCTCTCCCCTACTATATATGACTTCTCCTCTCAGAATAGTATATTCTATTAAGCCCCTCAACTTCCATCCATGGAAAGGCGTTATTTTATTTTTACAAAACATTTTTTCTTTATCAAAAACATACTCCATGCTAGGATCAATTACTACGAGATCAGCATCGCAACCGGGCATTATACATCCTTTTCTAGGATATAGCTTAAATTTTTTAGCTGGATTTAATGAGAGTATCCTAGGGATCATTGTTAATGGTATTTTACCTCTTAATGCCTGATCTATTATTAATGGTAATAGAGTGCGGACGCCGGGGAAACCACTAGCTGAACTCCATATATCTTTCATTTTTTCATCAACATTATGTGGAGCGTGATCAGATGATATAATTGATAGGATCCCTTTCATTAATGCATCCCATAAACATTTACGATGAATCCCTCCTCTGATAGGTGGGTTTACCTTCATAATAGAACCATATCTTCTATAATCCTCGACATCTAAGAGTAGATAATGGGGGTTTGTCTCGCCTGTGACATGTAAATCTTCAATGTATTTCTCTAAAGCGTGAATAGCTTCACAACTAGTTACGTGAACAATATAGATATTCGCGCCCGTTTTACGTGCAAGTATTCCTATCTTCTCAATAGCTAGTTCTTCACATATAGGTGGTCTGGCATCGATATGTACTTCCGGATCTTTTCTCCCAGTCTCCCTGGCTTTCTCTGTGAAGTATTTCACTAAATCCCACTCTTCAGCATGGAAGGCTAATGGTACATCGTATTTGCTGGATTTTATCATTGCTTCATAAAGTGTGGGTAGAGAAGGGGGTGGTATGTTCCCTGTTGTTGGTCCTAGGAAAACTTTAAACCCAACAGCTCCAGCATCAACTATTTTCTCAAACTCGCCTATGTTCTTATCATGTATTACTCCATAGAGTCCGAAATCAACATATGCTTTTTTCTCCAGTAACGTCTTTTTCTCTAATAATCGTTTACTACTATCTACTGGAGGGTTAGTGTTAGGCATTTCAAGTACAGTTGTTATACCACCCGAGGCAGCATCCTTTGTTCCATTTTCAAAGTTGTCTTTGTATTCGTATCCTGGTTCACGCATATGTACATGGACATCAATTACCCCTGGTAGCACGATCTTGTTTGAAGCATCAATTGTTTCCTCGGCACCACGTAATCCTCTACCAATGCCAGCTATTTTACCCTCCTCTATTAATAGATCTCCTTTCCATACCCCCCATGGTAAAACTATATTTCCGTTTCTAATGAGGAGACTCATTTCATTCTAGCCCCATGTATAGAGCTAGTAATTATTTTTATTTCAACATAATCATAAAATAGTATTGTCAAGTAACATTAGGTGTCTTTGTCTTGACATATAGATTTATCGGTAAAGATTTTATACGACACGATGGAATAGCGAAGGTTACTGGTCAATTAGAGTTTCCTAACGATATATATTTACCTGGAATGTTGTATGGACGGATACTTAAAAGTCCTTATCCCCACGCTATTGTTAAGAAGATTAAGGTGGAGAAAGCTGAAAGACTTGGTGCGGTTGTTATTACACCATGGGATGTTCCACGTGTAAAATTTAATCCTAGACTGGTTAGTGTTGAGGAGGCTACATATAAGGATTGGGAGATACTAACCGATCACCCAAGATTTGTTGGAGAATATGTCGCGGCTGTTGCAGCTGAATCAGAGTATCTGGCTCAGAAAGCATTAGAGTCTTTAGAGGTTGAATGGGAGAAGTTGCCTTTTTCTCTTAATCCATTCAAATCAATGAGTGATCCTAGTATTAGGATCCATGATAAAATATTGCTGGCGGATAAATGGGTTAATGTAGAAAATAATATTGCATGTAAATTAGACTATGTTGAGGGTGATCCGGATGAAGCGTTTAATAAAGCTGATGTTGTTATTGAGCGTTCATTTCACACTAATAGGAGGTATCATTTACAACTTGAACCTAAAGCTGTTGTTGTGAAACCCGAGATTAATGGTGGTGTAACTATATGGACTACTACACAATCGATACATAATACTAGGATTCTTGTATCCCAAGTATTCAATATACCGTTGAATAAGGTTAATGTGGTTAAAGTACCCGTTGGTGGGAGTTTTGGTTCAAGTATACAAACGAACCCGGTAGTATTAGTAGCTACTGCTTTAGCTTTGAAAGCTCGTAGACCAGTCAAGATTAGTTTAACACGTGAAGAAGATATGTATGAACATTGTAGTTATGAAATGTATTTAAAGATAAAAGCAGGGGCATTGGGAAACGGTACATTGATTGCCGGTGAACTAGAAAATATAATGGACATTGGTGCTCACCAAATACAACCTTATCCGTTACTAGGCGTTGCACTTGGCTGGTTTGTATCGCTATATAAATGGAAGAATATAAGGTATCGTGGATTGGCGGTATATACTAATAAGGTTCCAAGTGGAGCGATGCGTGGATTTGGTAATCCGCAAGTCACATGGGCTGTTGAAACAATTATTGATGAGTTGGCTGAGAAACTAGGAGTAGACCCGATAGATTTTAGGTTAAAGAATTATGTGGGCAGGGGAGATGTATTCTGGGGGCAAGGACCAACGGTTAAATCCGTTATAAAGAGTGATGGTGTTCCGTATCTCTTAACAAAGGGTGCTGAGCTGATAGGCTGGAGTAAACGTGGTGATCCAAGGGCTAAGAAGGGTAGGTATAGGATAGGGATAGGTGTGGCGCGAGGTTTTCATACAAGTGGTGCTGGTGGACCGTTATCTGGTTCGGTGATAGACTATACTGGTGCTATTTTGAAGTTGAATGAAGATGGTACAATAGACTATATAACAGCTCTTCAAGACTGTGGTGGAGGTACGCTTGATGCTCATGTAAAGATTATAGCGGAGGAGCTACAAGTTCATCCTGAGAAGATAAGGGTAGTATATAGTGATACATCTACAACAATCTATGACGTATGTACACATGCTTCTCGAGGAGTATTTGTTGGAGGAGAAGCTGCACGTAGAGCTGCACATATTTTAAAGGAAAAGATCAAGCAATATGCGTGGTATTTACTAGGTGAAATAGCTACACCGGATGCTATAAAGATCAAATATGATGAGGAGACCCGTGAAACAGTCCTCTACGTTGAAGGTGTAGCTGAGAAACAGATTACATTAAGAGAACTAGCTAAAATGTTGTGGCAGAAAAACATTGGTTCCCTATCAGCTACTGTTTCGTATAGAGCTCCATCAGCTCCACCAGCTTATACAGTATGTTTTGTGAAACTATTGGTAGATACATGGACTGGTATAGTTAAGCCGTTAGAGGTAGTTTTTGGTGTTGACTGTGGAACAGTTATTAATCCAGGTTTAGCTGAGGGACAAGTTCATGGAGGCTTTATGATGGGTTGGTCAATGGCTTTACTAGAAAATACTGTATATGATGAAGAAACTGGCGAACTACTTAATCGCGGATACTTAATAGATTATAAGATACCATCGGCACAGGATACAATAAACCCAGATAAATTCACTGTGTTTTTCGCAGAAACATATGAACCAGATGGACCATATGGTGCTAAAGGATTAGGTGAAGCCGCTAAAAACCCTGTAGCTGCAGCTGTAGCTAACGCTATCTATAATGCTATAGGTGTTAGATTCTACGAGTTACCGATTACTCCTGAGAAGATAGTTGAAGCTTTACATAAGAAGCTAGGTGGGGAAAATGAGCTGGGATCTTAACAGATCAAACACTCATATAATACCATTTGAGTTTGAATACCATGAACCGAAAAGTTTAGATGAAGCTGTCGAGTTGTTAAAGAAGCTTGGATCTGAAGCAAAAGTTCTTGCTGGAGGAACAGATCTACTTATTCAGATGAAGATGGGTGTTTTAAGACCAAAACATATCATAAACTTGAAGAAGATCAATGGACTCAACTTAATAGTTGATAAAGGAGAATATTTATCAATAGGTGCATTAACAAAACTTAGAGATATTGAGAAGAACGAAATTATTAAA
>NJDP01000012.1 GCA_002254665.1 Desulfurococcales archaeon ex4484_58
TGTAACATTATATGAACCGTAAACAATTGCTTCACTAAAATACTTACTTACCGGAGTATATTTTATTGTGAAACTATATGTTCCCGGTAAAACCATGAACTTATCAATAACTATTGTTGTATTAGAGTTATCGATAACGATATTGCCCCTCAATAAAATGTTTGAATCACTAGTTTCATTAAATACTATATAATCTAAGAACCCATCACTAACCCCATTAGACCACCAAACACCATTCTCATCAATATACCTATATAAAATACTAGTGTCTAGACGAAGTTCTGTTAAAGCTGGATATACACTAGGATAAGAAACCTTGATCACAACCGGGTATTTGATTAATGAAAACCATAATGTCTCCTTGATAGGTAAATAGTATTTTGTAGGGTTAAAACTAATATTTATAACTACTAATCCTAGATCTAGACCATTTATTCTACAACCATATACTCCATCAGAATAATATGTTACCCCATAATACTTAACCAAATCACTTTGATTAACTAGTACTCTTACATAAAGATTTTTATACTCGATCGGCTTCCACACACGAGTTGTAAAATCTAGGTATTCAAGCTTAAATCTAAGCTTTAACCCGTTAATAAAGAGATTAGGAGTTAGACTAGATGTTTTAGGATATAATATCGTTAACCTCGTATAGTACCTTACTCTAATAATATATGCATTACTCCGTATTTCATAGAAGCTACATATTAATGGATAATTACCTCCCCATAACCATTCATTCACTCGGTAACGCGTATAAAGTATTAATCTAACTCTATAATTACCAGCTTTACTAAAAACTAGAACCCATACGTTATGTTTATTTCCATAGAACTTATAATTAACAACTCTAACACCCTTCTCATTATATACTTCAACGTAACCAAAAGATATACTCGTAGATTCAAAGTATAGATTCAATTGAACCTTTCTATTGGTTTCATCGTATCCTTTTAAACCAATATATATAATGGGGTGATCAAACCATACAATATAAGATACACCATCCTTAACACTTGGATACAAACCAGTTAATTGAACCCCGCCCAATGCATAATAGACCAGCCCAGAATTATAATTGTAGTACATTACAAAACAATATTCTAAGACATTATCTCCATCAATATCAACCGCGACCGGATTTAATGTAGTTGGTGGGAAATAAGTGTATCTCGGGGGAAACCAGCTGGTACGATCTGTGTGGAATAGGAGTGATACACTACCTGTATAGAATGTATTTGATGATACACCATATATTCTCGAACCAACAATATTAACTGTAACTTGAAAACTACGCGGATTAAAAGATGAACTCATAACTTTCCTCCAAACAATAGACATGGTATTTATTAATGTATAGTATTTTGCAATAAAAATCATCCATCTATCACTATAACGACTATAAGCTAACCCTCCAAAATACAATGTAAGACCTGAAGTAAAATCAATACTAGTAATAGATACTATATTGAAGATATCCCTACCAAGGACAATCGGTCTACCAAGTAACTGTTTCTTATAAACCCTGTAATTCCTATAAATATCAACTGCCACAACACCTACAACCTCCTCTACTCTAAAATAAACACCATTCTCACTACGTGTAGGATTTAAGTAAGAGAATCTACCATATGGTATGATCAAATATCCATATGACATTCTTAACCCTAGTTTCTGTGGACTCCTCCAAAAGCCTAGTAGTGGATACGAGTAACTAGTGTATCCTCCACTAGAAATAGCTGGGTATGGTCTAGCAATAACTATTTCATGATCATTCCATTTCGTAGATCCTATATTTACTTCTCGAATAAACTCCGGTCTCCCAGAATTGTATTTAAGTACTAATAATTTATCTAAACCCATGGGGATCAAGTATATTTTATCATTATATCCCACAATGTATATCTCATAATTAGTTGTATAATCACATATATTAGGAGGATCGGGGTCATAAACTAGTCCAGAACTATAGGTTCTCACTCTATATGAGCTATAACGATATGTTGTTAAATCAATTATAAATAATCCTATCTTAGCATAATATCTCTTATAATAAAGACCTATCTTGATATAATAGTTTGAAACCCATGGAAGAAATAGTTTCCTATCACGTAAGTAGTAGGTATCGGTTCTTATAGATACACTTCTATACTCGACAACTGTAACTCTACGATCAATTACTGGATTCCAAATCTTAACTTTAGAAATATAATTGTTTAAACCATTATAAGTCCTTATAGCTGCATCCAAATAATCATTCTCAACAAACAAGATCGTATCATGGATACCATCATAGTTGGTATCTAATACTATTGGTCTACTAATATATAGATTGGGAGAACTAACAGTATATGTTCTGTAGACGCCCCTACCATAGCTCCAGATCAGTATCTTGCGTGGAAACCATATAATTAAGTCTGGGTATTTATCATTATCAATATTAGCAATAATATAATCTCTAGGCATTGCGTATTTAAAATCACTCGTACCTGAAACAATTGAGCGAGTCTTTAAATAATATGACTTACTCAATACTAATTTCTTACTATAACTACTTGATACAGAGCCACCTACACTATAGAGATCAATGATGTCTTTAATATCTTCTCCCGATTCATCACTACTATACGTTATACCATTAACTTCTATTACATATGACATTAGTATATTAACAACTATGATCAATAATATAATGTATGACTTAATCATATCAATTACCCCCTGATTAGTAAGGTATTAGAGAAGATGATTGATGATGAAAAATATATATAGGAATAGGTGATGTAGAGTTGAGTGAAACTATTGGAACAGTATTTGTTAAGATTGGCGGTAGTTTTTTAACGTATAAAGATAAACCATTTAGTATTAACTTAGAAGCACTCACTAAAACCTATAGAATACTCAGAAGGATCGGTGATGAAATAAAGTTAATATTAGGTAATGGTGGAGGAAGCTTTGCTCACCCCATTGTCATAAAATATCGAGATAGAGAATCAAATAAGTTAATTGTAGAATGTCATAGAGCAACCCGATTATTAAACAATATGCTTGTAAATTACTTGGTTAATAAAGGGTTAAAAGTTACATCTATACAAACATCAGCAATTATTGTTAGAGATAAGAGAGATTATATAGTATTCGCTGAACCAATTATTCATGCATTAGACAATAATATAATACCAGTTGTATATGGTGAATGTATTTTCTCCATAGAAAAAGGGTATGAGATAGTTTCAACTGAGAAAGTATTCGAGTTATTAGCTAAGCATATTAAACCACATCATATAGTCTTATTAACAGATGTTAAGGGGATCTATAGCTGTGATCCAAGGACATGTAGTGAAGCTGAATTAATTAAATTAATTAATAGAAATAATCTAGATGAAATATTGGATAAGCTTAAGAAAACAGAAAAAGAAGATGTTACTGGTAGTATTTACGGTAAAGTATCTTCTATGGCTCAATTATCAAAGGAACTAGGTATAAAGATATATATTGTTTCAGGTTTTAATGAAGAAGAAGTTATAAAAGCTGTTTTAGATCGAGGTATTGAAGAAGGAACGATAATAGATCTAGGCTAGTTAAACAATATATATTATTAAATATTCACTCGTTTCCTCAAAATACACTTCTCGTTTCTTAGATAATACTATACCTAGTTTAGTACTAGATAAGATTATGTATTCTATATAGAATATACCGGGAACAACTATTGTATAGTATTCATCGTAGAAAGTCCTAGTATATCGGAATTCATAAGAATCAATATATCTAACCCCCTTAATTTCCAAGAATTGATCACATTTATCTAAAGGTTTAATCTTTTCATCAAAATATACGTAGACATATTTTCTACGCTGGTCAGTTCCAACCCGATATCTACTATAGTTCTTTAATATAATGGTACGTGGCCTTAACTCCAACTCAAAATTATATCCCTTAATCTTAAATAGATCATATGAGATCTTGAGAGATAAACATCCATCACTCCACGTAATACTCACCAACTACTACACCAAAACCAATTAATCCATATAAACATTTATGGGATAAACTTTTAACAATATATATTCTATTATTGTAAGGAGGAAAATAGAATATGTAGATTATAGTTGTTGGTGGGATATGATGCCTAAAACACCAAGTGTTATCTTACGTGAGGAATTAGCTAAGAAGGGATATGAGCTACTCGATATATATCATGGTAGAGAAAAAGATACTATTAGAATCAAAAATTTGTTGAATGGGAGGGTCTATTTAATAGAGTCAAATAAACATGTAAGAGATCTCATTGGTAGAGAAGATGTTATAAAATTTATTAATGAATTACTGAGTAGGATTGAAGAAAGATAAGCAATTCAACAAAATCATTACTTATGTATACGAACGCATTTCTTAAACCTACACTTAACTAACTCACTAAAAAGAGTAGTGTTCACGCGATCAACTGGTTTTACCCAAATATCAACATATGATCCACGATCTCTAATCCTATCAACAGTTAACCCTAAATATTGACCTATTTTAAAAACCTCATTTTTGTTTAAAACAGGTGGTTTATCACCTAAAACCCTTAATCCTAATTTAATCATTTTCCAACAGATTCTACCGTGTGTATATAGATTAGCCATACATGCTTCTGGGAAAAACAATAATCCCTTCCTCATAGCATACCTTGCTATTTCACGTTTTAAATCACCAGTATCTATTGATACTTGTTCTCTACCTTTAGGTATACATGGTGCTCTCTCTAGAATTTCCCGGACAGGTAATCTTTTTGATTTAAATCTTTCAATAATAGATCTTGTTATCCTTAGTGAACCAGCTACTAAACCATGAGCTCCATGATCAACAGCTTGATCAATAAGTTCAATATACTCGTCTTCTATTAAACCTGGAATAATCGGTCTAAGAAATAGTATAGGTTTAAGTCCTGCTTCACGTAGATTCTTTATTGTCTTAAACCTTTTACTAGGTGGTGGAGCATAGGGTTCAAGTCTCTCCGCATATTTAATTGTAACAATAGTTATTAGAGGAGAAATGCCAGGATCGGTTTTTCTAAGAAATAATGCATCTTTCCTAGTTAAATACATTTTAGTTGAAAACTGTATAGGATTTCCTAGATACTTCGATATACTCTCTATATACTCAAGAGTTCTCGTCCGTGTTACTCCATGGAAGGGTTCAGTAACTGAGCCTATAGCTATTAGAGAACCATTTTCACCTGGTACGAAATAAGGATTATTTAGAAGAGCATATACTAGTTCAACTCCATTCAACGGATACTCACGGATACTCCACGAAAAGCCCATATCACCTATATAACAGTATGTACACTGTAGACTACATCCAATACCAGTATGTATTGTAAACCCGCATGGACGGGGTTTCCTCCTAGAATGATGATCGTTTAAAGCTTTTTCTCTAGATTCTCTAGATAAGATATCTTCTATCTTTCTTCGCAATTCCTCCTTCAACCGTAGCTCATATATCAATAGATCAATCCACCTTATAGTTGAAGCATAGATGTTACTAAATGAACTTATTTTAAAATAAGACCTCAAATAATATATATAGTAGTTTTGATTATAATGGAGTCTATGGAGTGGTGTTTATACAGTTATGGGTGATAAAGTAGCTATTATACATCGTGGATGCGGGATCATCATTGATATATTAAAAGATCTTTTAAATCAATATGAAATAAAGTATGAGGAATACTGTTTAGAGCGAAAAAAGATTTCATTTAGAGAATTAATGAGAATAAATAGTAGACTATACAATAGTAAAATAATTTTATGTCATCCAATAAATACTAGATTGATACCATTACTAAAAATACTAACACTTATAAAACCACGTAAAATAGCATATATAGTTCCCCCAGATCCCTCACATAGGATGGATAACTATATATCGAGGGTAATAATATACTATACAAGAACAATACTAACACTGCTAAGATCACTTGGTACCAAAGTATTATTCATATTTACAACACCATATGAGAGAATATATTCTACACCATTAATTAAAGGTTTTAGATACGTATACATACCAACCTATATGATAAGAGATACTGGTATTAAGGAACCATTACATAGTGAAAAACCAGTAGTAACATTCTTTATAGGTGAGCGTGAAGACTTTCTCCTATTGTCCCATACTATAAGGGTCCTTGAAGAATTAGGATTCAAGCCAAGAATAATAGTTAATATAACTTCCGATGAATATCTTGGTTGTCTAAACGATTACCGAGTAATCTGTATACGTAGTAGTGAATATGAACAATTAATAAAATACTCAACAATAATAGTTGCTAAGACCCCCTCACCAGAAACCAACAATGTTATAGCTCAAAGCATTATACATACAAAACCAGTTATTACCACGATGGAACACGGATTAGCACTATATTATAGAGATACCGGTTTAATATTCGTATTAGAGAGATGGAGTGGAGAAACTCTTGCTAATAGCATTCTCGAAGTACTAAATAACATTGACTTTATAAAGAAGAAAGGATTAGCTTTAGTAATTCATGAATTAAAACCTGATTATGGTGCTAAGATCCTAGCTAGTTTTCTCGAATAATATTATGGAATTAATATTTAAACCCTATCAAGGGTAATATATTAAGTATAAAATTAAAGAAGCAAACTATGATATCGGTGAATACGATGAAGTATTATCGAGAAATTTATATATTATTTATACTGATAGGGATCATTTTCTATATATTCAGTATAGCTAAAATTTATGAATTAATAATGATTATACAAGGTTTCATACCAATAGTAAATGTTCTATCTGAGATGAGATTTAACTATAAAGTATTAGATGCTAATGTAACACAAAATAATGAAACTCTACATTTATCTCTTGATTTATCAATAAATGTTACATGGAATGCAAAAATAGATCATCCCGGGCCTAAAATGGTTTTTATGTTTAAAGGTAGAGAATTGGGTTCGATAGATATCAAGAACTTAAGTGAAAACTCTACAAACAATTATGTAAGGTTAAAGATTAATATATCCCGTGAAGATCTTAACGAAACTGTTTATTTAAAAGTATTAATGAATACTTCAATTGGTGATTTTGAATATATTCAACCAATAATAAATACTTCTTCATTATTAAAACTTGTAAACATTGGTCTAAGCATTAATTATCGCGAGAGAGCAATCTATTTATATTCAAATTATAGATTTAAAGCTAATGTAGAGATCATCTATTATGATAAATCCCTGAAAATTCTTGGTATTCAGAGAGAATATATAGAGCTTAAACCTGATGAACAAATAAAAGTTAATATCTCACCCAATATCTCAATCGAAAATACAAAGTATATTGGTATAAAAATTCTGGATGTAGAGATTAATAGGTTTAAAATAGGTGATTAAATATGGTGAAACCATTTACAACCAAAGAAGTTTCTAAAAGTATATTAATAGGAGTTAGTAAAGGTATAATCTATTATATATTATTATATATTGTACTATTTGGTATTATAACCTATTATCTGATACCATACATTATTACGTTGACTAGATCAAATATCTCTATAGAAGACCCAGCAAGGTTTACTGGCTATAGAGTCTTGAACTGGTATGTTCTCTCATGGTTTCTTTCACTATCGATCATAAGTACAGTACTATCCAGGCATATACCATATGGTGGTGCATTATCGTCTTTTATAGGTATATTCATATTATATATAGTGTTTCAATCATTTAATTTCGGAAAATTCACAGGTTATATCGAAGAATATAGATCGAGTTATACATTAAATATTTCACCATTAATGTATTCATTATTCTATATACTAGTATTAACTACTATAGGTGGAGCATTCATAAGTATTGCGAGAGAATATAAAAAGAGAAGAGAGAAGAGTTATTGATAGATTATGGTAGTAACATGGTTGCTGTCACAAAGTACACTGTAGCCGATATAATATCTCCTATTGTAGTTATTAATGGTGCAGAAGTACTTGCAGGATCTAAACCTAGTTTAGCTAATAATATTGGGAGTGTAGAACCAATAAGATCAGTTGATAACATTGAAACTAATAATGCGAAAGATACTATTAAACCTACAACAACAGATAGGCTAGCTTCATGATAGGCAAAATATGTTATTGAAAAAGATATAAGGAAAGCAACTGGTAGGAGAAAAATAGCCATTAATAATGTAGTTAAAACTTCTTTCTTAATAACACGTAATACATTACTTGGTCTAATTTCTCCTAGAGCTAGACTCCTAATGATCAATGTAGAGGATTGCGAGCCAATATTTCCGGAATTATCTGCAAGCATTGGGAGGAAACTAGCTAGTATAGCTACACGTCTAATTAAGTTAGAAAAAGAAGCAATTACTGCTCCAGTAACACTATTCATTAGATATAAAAACATTATCGGTGGAACTCTACGTAATACAAGTGTCTTCACACTAGTACCCATATAGCTAGATTTAACAATAGCAAGAAAACCACCGAATCTCATAAGATCCTCTGATAATTCACTAACAGCTATGTCTAATACATCATCTAGAGAAACTATACCTAGGAAACAATTATCATGATCAACTACGGGTATCTCCATTAAATCGTATTTGATAGCTAGTCTAGCCGCTTCCTCACGATCCGTATCCGGGTACACGGTTATAGGGGGTTTAGATACTATTTCATCCACTATTTTCTCTCTACCAATAGTAATCAGAGTTTTTGTATCGATCCACCCGATCAACTTATTTTTCTCATCTACAACATATATGTAATTGTGTCGATCATAATATCCAATAGTAATTTTCTTGACATACTCATTTAATATATCCCCGATTTTACACCCAGACTTAAATACTGGTACACGAATAGTCATTACGCCCCCGACGCTTTCCGGAGAATACCTTAACAACTCCGCGAATTCACGTGCTCTCTTACGTGAAAGCATTTTCAACACATAATTAACTATTCTAGGACTAAGTCTCTGCAACAGATCAACAGCCTCATCAACTGGTAACCAATAGAGAAGCTCAACGATCTCATTAATGCCTTTATAAGCCTCGATCTCTCTAATAACATCATCATTTAACCTATTAATATAATTAGCTATCCTTAACAGATCAACATATGGTAAGATCTTAACTCGATCCTCATGCTCAAGTTCATTTAAAAGATCAATTAAAACGACTGGATCAATACTATTAATAATCTCTCTAACCTCATCGATCTTACCATGCTCTAAAGCATATTCTATACGTGAAACAATATCCTCTATACTAATACTCAAACAAATACACCCCTAAAACAGTTCATCCACTAAAAAACTATATGTTATAATGATAAGAGAAAGACTAATAATTAAATAGTGTTTATGTTTAGTTTTTCCAAGGGAAATTTGGTGTGGTACTGGGGGGTTACTAGCGAAAAGATTCCTAGATCGGTTAAACTTCAATTAAGATTTTAATTATTTGGATGTGTAACCGGGGGGTATCACTCCCCTGTTTCTTGTGGAGAATAAGTTATCGTTTCTAATACTTTAAGTATTCTCCTTACTTTTTCTCTTAGTACTAATAATTGTGCTTGTAGTCTTATTTCTTGGTAGTTTCTTGATTTCTTATTTATTAATCCTTTTGTCTGTAGTTTTTTGATGATTCTTGCTGTATTATTTATGTTTTCGTCTAACTTTTCTGCTAGTTCTTTTATTGTTTTTGAAGTTGCTATTTTTTCTAGGATCTCTAGTTCTTCTGGGCTTGGATATTTTGTATTTGCTATTGTATCTAGTAGTTTTTCTATGAATTTATTTATTGATGCTTCTATTATTGTCTCTAGTTCTTCTGCATTTACTATGAAGTAATCGCTTAATAAATATGTTTTTACTCCTAGTTTACGTGCTAGAGTTTCAGCTGATTCATCAGCGTATCCCTTAGCTATGATCATTGGTTTACAGTTTATGATCTCTGCATTTACATATGCTTGTCTAATACCCTGTACATCTATATTACCAGCTTTCACCTCTACAGCATAACAGTTCCCCTCATTATCCTCAACTATAGCATCTACCTCCCCCACCTCCACCCCTTCAACCTTAACTTTTACTCTTCTACCAATTATTCTATAGCCTTGTTTCTCGAGGAACTGTAACGCTATATCTTCGCTACTTCTCCATCTACGTTTAGCTGATATATTCATTTCTTCTTCAACCAGATAGTTTCTTCTCCACGATCCATTAATACTACACCTTCTTTACCCAGTTCACTTCTAATACGATCAGCTAGTTCATATAGTTTTCTACGTCTTAGCTCCTTCCGTATATCAACTATTATATTGATCAATCTATCAACTAGACTCTCGTATTCGCTGGAGGTTTCTTCGAAGTATTTATCTAGTACTCCTAATACGTGATTATATTCTTTGAGTAGATTATATGCTCTATAAATTAGAAGTGGATGTGGATTATACTGTATTTTAGAGAATAATAGGTTTAAGTATTTATTGATTACAGCTAATGCTTTTGGCGTATTAAAGTTATCAGATAATGCTTCATGAAACTCTATATGGAGTCTTAATAGTTCATTATTTAAATTAACAATTTTATCGTCTGCTTTGAATGGATCAGTTGCTTCTTTCATTAACTTCTTTAGTAGATTGAACGCTGAAACCAGTCGATCATATAGTTTAATTGCCTGACCAATACTATCCTCAGTGAATACTTGTGGTTTACGATAATGACCCATAAAATACCATAATCTAAGAGGCTCTGGACCCCACTTCTTAAACGCCTCTCTAAGAGGTATTATATTGCCTAGACTTTTACTCATCTTCTCCGATCCCACCATAACCATTCCAACGTGGACCCAGTATTTTACCCACGGGTTAACCCCTAAAGCAGCTTCACTCTGTGCACGCTCGTTTTCATGGTGAGGGAAAATCAAGTCTGTTCCACCACCATGTATATCGAATTGTCTCCCCAGATACTTGGTGCTCATAACACTACATTCAATATGCCATCCAGGCCTACCTTTACCCCATGGTGCTTCCCAGTATGGTTCTCCGGGTTTCCATGCTTTCCATAACGCAAAATCATATGGTTTCTTTTTCTCACTTAAAAACTCTGTTTCTTGGCTCCATAGCGTCTTCTCTAATCTATTGCTCAATCTACCATAGTCCGGGTATTTATCTACTTCGAAGTAAACGTTACCACTTGGTGTTACATATGCGTATCCTTTATCGATCAGTATTTGTATAAATTCTATTATTTCCTTAATATGTTCTGTTACTCTCGGATGTATATCTATTTGAACATTTAGTTTTTTCAAACTCACCATGTAATCCTTGGTATATGTATCAACTATTTCTCTCCAATCACAATTCTCTTCACGTGCTCGATTAATTATCTTATCATCTATATCTGTAATATTCATAACATGAACTACATGGTATCCTCTGAGAGAGAGATATCTCTTTAATGCATCAAATACAACATATGTTTTACCGTGTCCTATATGGTTATAATCATAAACTGTTGGTCCACATACATAGATCTTTACGATGCCTTTCTCTAGAGGAGAAAACTCCTCTATCCTACGTGTAAGTGTATTGTATATTCTTATCTTAGGTAACATTCCAACATCCATGCACCTTAAAGTAACTCTTGTTTCATCATATAATCTTAGTAATAGTTTTTAAATACTTCGAGAACAGTTTCACTAACCTTTAGTATCTTCTCTCTAAGCTCTTGACTAGTAGCCATATATTTTTCTTCGGCTACCAGGTTATCACTTATAACTAGTACCGCTGCAGTCTCCCATCCACGCATCCATCCAAGCGAAAATAGTGTAGCAGCTTCCATCTCAACAGCTAATACTCCATGTCTACTCCATTTCTCAGCGAAACCTGGGTCTTCTGCATAGAATGCATCACTACTATATACTGGTCCCATATAGTATTTGATCCCCCTCTCCTCTAAGGTTTCTATTAGATGGGTTGTTAATATTGGATGAGGGGCTGTAGGTGCACATACACCTTCAAAGTACTGGGCTAACCCACATCCACCAATAGTGTATATAGCTGATGAAGCTACAACTACCTCCCCGATCCTAAGCTCTTTCTTCAAACCACCCGCAGTACCTATCCTCACTATTCTCTTAGCTCCAAGCATACCCAGTTCTTCAAATACTATAGAGGCTGATGGTGAACCTATACCGTGTGTAGCAACTGTTACTCTAGTTCCCCTATATTCCCCTGTAATGGTTAGTAATCCACGATGTTCATTCACGACTCTCGTATTCTCTAGTAGATCCTTTATAATTAAAACTCTACCGGGATCACCAACTACTATGACATTTTCAGCTATATCCCCTGGTTTAGCCCTTATATGAAATGGAGGACCGCTCATTTCTTCCTACCTCTCCTTTTCCTCCTCTTCCTACTACTCTTCTTTTTTCTAGTCTTCTTTTTCTTGGTTGTTTTTGTTTTCTTCTTCCTCTTTCTCCTAGCTCTTCTCTTTTTTCTTCTACGTCTCTTCTCAACAGATCTGAATACCGGTAGTTTTAGTTCATCTCTAAATATTATTCTTGCATCTTCACTTGTAACTATCAATAATGCATCATATTCGATGTTCTTCTTCAACTCGATCACTGTATCGTATATCCAGTATTCACTCTTAACTCTCAGCTCATGTACTGGTTTTAGTTCTTCATTAACTCTACGCAGCAATACTACTTTATTTAATGGTTGTGGGTTAGGGTAGAGTATGGTGTCTACACTAGATAATCTACCCTCTCCTTTAAAAACCCGTAAACCCGGAGTTTCTACCTCGACATATACATATCCATTCTTAAATCCACTACCAGTATTTAATGTAACAACGTTAGTTGCGTATGCAAGCATTTTATCGATTAAATTAGGTGATTTTCTAAAATCTCTAGCCTCCCATTTCTCATCTTCTATTCTATAAACTATTAATCTAAGAACATCATCCTCTACTATTTGAGGCTTATATATACGAGTCTTTACAATTGCTTTCAAATAACCAGCACCAATAATGAAAGAATATAGTGTAGTACAGAAAAAAGTTTATAAAGAAGTTATTTTCTCCTCTTGATCCATAGTAGTAGGAGCAACATTAATAGTACTATTAATGGTAATATTGTTGGTTCTGGTGCCGGTATCATTGCTAAAGCGTATGGGAAGTCTAGTTCAATTGGTGTTATCAAGTATGTTGTGTTTCTATCTCCATATACTAGTATCGTGTGTGTTGTTGGTTTGTAATCGTAGAGTCCAGCTTTACCAGTAATTGGATACGATAATACAGCTGTACCTGGTGAGGTTACTTCAGCGTATCCTAGGAAGTATGGTGTTGAGTTTAGATATACTCTAAACTTTAATCCTTCTGGTGCTGGTATCCATTCATCATACCATGCATTAACGTATAGTACTACTCTTATAACATCGCCGAATGAAGCGGCTGCTGATGCGTCTGTATTGATTAGTTTAGCGTATCCTCCAATTACCTCTATTAGATACATTGGTTTTACTTCATATATACTTGATTCACTACCATAATAGTCTGTATCACCGTTAAATACTGCTTTAATAACGTATATATTACCTAGTGTATCAGTTGTCCATTTATACGCTATATCAACCATACCAGCTACGTTATCTACAATACCAGTTGTTCCATTCGCTATTAATGAGTCATTAATGTAGAAATTAATGTTTCCACCATATACACCATAGTGTGTATTGTTAGCATCCACTAGTTTAAATACATAATGCATTGTCCCTAGATAAGCCCTTGCATTATCATATTTTAGTTTTTGATAACCAGTTGGTGCTATATAGCTGTGATCAAGCTTTAACTTAGTATATCCAAAGAATCCTTGTTTAGACCAATTAATGTTTAATATGAAGTATGCATCTAACTCGTAGGAGTAACCTACACGATCATCTAATGCACTCTCCCAAATACCTATGTCTAGAGCGTTTGTTGGTGTAGAGTTATATGTAACTACACCAGGTACATCAAACCAGTTTGCACCGGGTATTGATACACCTGATCCAGAGTAGCCTAATATGTATCCATTTGTTAAGTTTACCGCGAATACTGCTGAGAACATTTTAACTGATAATATTCCAGATGTTATTATGTGTGGGTTATAGGTTTGTAGAATATCTAGTGGTGCGTAAATATATAGGTCGCTACCACTAAACGCTACATAACCAGCATCTAATTCTCTAAAGTACCATTCACCACCACTTTCATGTGCTATATACATGTATAATGTGTATTTTCCTTCAAACAAGAACGTATGTCCTCTATTATCCATTGGTGTGGCTACTAGTATCCAGTCCCATCCAGTTAAGTCCTTCAAATATGTATCTGTATAGCCCATACCGTATACTACACGTAATCCTCCACCATACTTTGTAGTATTAAAGTCTGCACCATCACTTGGATCGTCTGGTGTGAAGTCGAATGCTATTGATAGTACAGGGGCTATCTCACCACTAAAACCAGTTGTCCCCTTAAATGTTGCTTTCACGTATAAATAGTTATTGTCTATTGCTAACTGTAAAGCTCTAATATCTAGATCATCTGCTTCTCCAACCGTATAATCTGCAATATTGACTCCTAACCTATTATCAGTCTGTGGCTCGCCTTCAGGGTCGGTTATTATTACTTGTCCATTTTTAATCAATAATGCTGGTCCAATAGCTATCTCACTTGGTATAGTCTCCCATGCTATAGTTGATGGTTTTACATGGAATATTAGTATGTATGGATAACCAGTTAAAGGCTCTAGTACAGTAGTTGTATTTGATGATGGAGCATAGGGATCTTCGCCGGGGAACTCTACTTTAACATAATATATACCGCTCTCAACATTACTCGGGATAATTAGATCTACCATATAGTTGCCTAAACTATTTGTCCAGCCGGATTCTGTCGTCACTAATACGTCTTCATCGTGTTTAGTTGCGCTATTCCAGTATATGTAGCGGTATAGATACATGTATATCTGTTTATTACCAATACCACTCCCTGTAGTTGTATCTATTAATGAACCAGTAATCCTAATAGTATCTCCTGGTTCTAAATATCCGTCTCCACCATCATCAAATAGTAACTGATCAATCGTTAAGACTGTAGGTATAGCTGCTGGTGCACTTATTTCTGATAGGTCAAATATTGCTACATATGATAAGCTATTTGATTCATTAAAGAATAGAACAGCATGTGTTGTTCCAACTATTAATGGATATTCATAGGCTTCACTGGCACCAGATGTAAACGCTATTGGTAATGGTGTTCTACTACGTTTACCTACAGTATCCAATCTTATAGCGTATAAGTCGTAGTCTCCAGTTGTCTGATTACCGTAGACTATTGTATAGTCTACACCATTATATACAGCCGTTATATATCCATATTGACCAGTACCTAGATTCCAGGTATCAGATAATGTACCATTTGGATAAACCACTCTAGCATATATATTATTTGAATAACTCCATACAACAAGCCATTCACTACTACTAGCTGCTATCCATGGATAGAAGTAAGTATCCCCACCAACGTTTGATATTGTAACTTTATTTGTAGCATACGTTGTTAAATCAACAATTACTGCATCAATATTTGTTGGTCCACTATAATAACCATATACTATCAATAAGTAACTGCTACCGTCAAGGATCTTTGCATAAAAACTCCTATATAGTAATCCATATTTTTGATTAGTTTCTTTTGTTGCTGAACCATCATTTGTAGCGTTTATGATATCTACTGTTTGTGTATTTGGATCGATTGCTAAGATATTGATATCATCTACTGTATCATTATATGTTACTACATAGAATTTCTGCGTATTATTGTCGTAAAATGCTCTCTCACGATAATCAACACCACCATATGTCCCTAATGGGAATTTCTTTTCAAACAACTTATTAAATGTTAGATCATAAACCATTACTACTAGTTCGTCTGATGTATCGTTCCTATATCCTATCAACCAATAGTTTTCTCCAAACTTTACAATTGGATTGTCTTCGTCTGTTGATGTAGATGTTAAGTAGCCTAGATCAACTACTGTACCATTATAGTATACCCATAATAAGTATATTTCTCTATTAGTGAAGTAATGATAAGCAATCAGTATACCTGTATCATTTGCATCCATATCAAGTACTCCATAAGCTACATTAGCGGCTATAGTTTCACTCAATACTATATTTCCATTATTATCTACTACGAGCAATGCTATATCATAGCCTCCTGCACTCCCCATTCCATATGCATAGATCATATAGTTTCCATGTACTGTATACGCTACTATTGATCGGTTATTAGCATCTTTATTTACCTGATATTGTGTTAGTGGCGATGCATTCGCTAATGGTACAATTATGGATAGTAACATAAATACTAGGATGGGTAGAGATAAGGTTTTACGCATATAGAATACACCCCCCTTACATATAAGTTTTAGAGTGTTCTCTGAAAAAAAGTTTCTGGTTAGATTATGGGACAGTGTTTATTTTTAGTATATGTTTACAGGGTAATTGATCCTACAAGTGACTCCTTGATATTCATATATAACTGATACTGTGTGCGATGAACCAATACTCCATCTATCCTCATATCCAGGTGGTATTATTATGGAGAATTGTTCTTCCACTGGTGGTTGTCGTCCATTCTCATATTCTATATATAGTTGATCCCTCATATCAATTGGGAGACTATTTAAATTATCTATAATTATCTTCTTGATCAATACTGTCTCATTAACTGTACTTGTTATCCTGATATTGACGAATATAGTATATTCTGGTTCACCTTCCGGTGGTGTTGATGTTGTAGCTACAAATGATATGTCGAGGGATAATACTTGGACACTACATATTGCTGATGTGTTAATGGTTTTTGTTGGAGAAGATGTCGTTAACCAACGTATACCACTTGTAGGTATTGATGTCGTAGTGTTTTCCTCTATACTAGTTGTTGGTGATGAAGTAGTTGTTGTCGTCTCTGATGTGAAGGGATACATTAATATAGTAGCCACAACAGCTACAACTATAACTATAATCGCTATGATCAGATAGAGTGGTATTTTCATTCAAGTCACACTCTAAAATCTATCTATGAGAGAGCATTTAGCGGATCGATAGCTACTATATAGACAGGTTAAATATCTAGACTTTTAAATTAGACTTTAAAACTCTATATCCTTAAATGATTAAAAACGCTAATTTTATTTTAAATGGTCAGTAAAACTTGTTATACAAATGTTTTACCAGGTCCTGGTCCCGGTCCTGGCCCTGGTCCAGGTGCTGTTCCTGTTACTAATACTGATCTAGTATAACTTACCTCTAAGTTTCCATCAACAATAACGTATACAAATATATCGATTGTGTGATCGTGTAGCCATTTGTTAAGTATTTCTTCATCTTCTGTCTTTAAATATATTGTTTGTTTAAATGTTCCGGGCAGTGGAGGTTGGACATTACTATAATCTACGACGGTTTTATTATATTGTCTACTTTTATCGGTTATCTCGATCTTCCTCAAATAAACAGTACCACCCTCAACCTTGAAATTTATCGTAATAGTTATTACTTTAATTATACCCTGAGATCTCTGCTCGGATGTAGGATCCTTTAACTTAATATCTGCTCCTAAAATACTCCATCTAGACCCCCCAGTACCTGTTTTAGATTGTTGAGACTGATTTGTTGCTTGAGATGATGGTTGTGTCCCAGTTTCTCCGCCAGTTGTAGTTGTTTCGCCTCCTCCCCCCATAGGGAATACAAATACTAATAATACAGCGACTACCACTACAACTGCAATAACTATTGGTAGTAAAAGTTTAATATTTAGAGGCAATAAACATTTACACCCCATGAATTCTTCTAATTATATTATCCAATATGACCGTTTTAAAATATTTTGGTGAAAACACAGTGATCACTTATACTCCCACGGCATAGTCTCAGTCGTTGACAAGGCTTTCACTCTATATATTTCTATCTTCTGTTCACCACTAACCGTTAATACGACATATATTTTATGTTCTGTTTGAGGTCTCCAATCTCTTAATAGCTCTGGATGTTCATCTGTAATATAGGCTTTTAATACATAGATTTTCCTAGAACCACCACCAACAAACCTCTCTTCAACACTAGGTTTATAAGTTAGATTCGTGTATAATGGATGATCACTTGTAAGATTATCAACTAGAATCTCATCTATATAAACATTAACTGGAGGCTTAGTTTTAACCTCTATCATAGCTATTATAACTTTTAAAATACCTCTACTAGTCTCAACAGGATTTGGGTCTCTAACATATAATTCAACTTTAATACTATATAATGATTGTTTAACCCCTGATTCTCCAGTTCTACTGCTTGTTTTACTCTCCGATTTAATAGATTCGGTTAATGGAGTAGTTGAGCTAGTATACGAACTAGTTCCACTTGACACTGTAGATGAGGGTTGTATTGTTTGTGATAGAAATGTTAAAGCAACTATTGATATAACCGCTACAATCACAATAACTGATACTACTACTAAGATTATCTCTCGAGAAAAAGGCAATGGAGCTATATGACCCCCTATGGTAGTTCAAAAATAAATTATGTGAAATATTTGTTAAAAAAATATTTTGTGTTTGAAAAATTATTTCTTCTTCTTAATGAGTAGTAGTATTAAGATTATTATGAGTAGTATTAATGGTAGTATTGGTGGTTCTGGTAGTGGTGGCGGAAATATTGCTCTTACACTTATAGTCGATGATGCACCATCGCTTGTAGCTGTTATATCTATGTATCCATTTACGAGGCCTGGTAGCGTCCCTGTAATTAAAGCCGTATCATCGGCTCCCGCTACACCAGTAAATGTACGATCTCCCACCTTGACAGTTACTGGTCTACCCTGTGTACCAGTTACTTTCACTATGAACAATACCTTTATACCAGTGTGAGCATCGTACTTGAACTCTTCTGCTTTGTATAGTGTTCCATTATAGACTATATATAGTATAGCTACATCTTCTGGTGGAGTTGTTGGACTTGGATCCGGTATATCTG
>NJDP01000075.1 GCA_002254665.1 Desulfurococcales archaeon ex4484_58
TGGATGATCTTAGACAAGCAGATGCATTGATCCATGTAGTAGATGCTTCGGGTTCAACTGATCTAGAGGGTAGACCGGTTAGGCCTGGAACAGTTGATCCGGTTGAGGAGGCTTTAGGTATTCAGAAAGAAGTTGATGAATGGTTCTATAACGTTATTAGGAGGATCTGGGAGAATAAGATCTCAAGACATATATTAACTGTAAAAAACCCTATAGACTATATTGTTCAGAATCTTTCGGGTCTAAGTATTAAGAAGAAACATGTAGTAGAGGCTTTAAGGAGAACTGGTTTAGAATCTAAGAAGCCAGCGGCGTGGAGTAATGATGATATCAAATTGTTTAGTGTAGAGTTGAGAAAAATAAGTAAACCAATCATAATAGCAGCTAATAAATGTGATCTAGATGTAGCAATGGATAATATTAAGGAATTAAAGAAGGTATTTGGAGAAGAAAACGTTATACCAGTGAGTGCATTAGCGGAGTATATTTTGAGAAAAGCATCATTAAATAACTACATAGAATATTTACCTGGAGATAATGATTTTAAGATAGTAGATGAAAATAGACTCTCTAATGAACAGAGAAAAGCATTAAAACTAGTACGTGAAAAAGTATTAATAAAATATGGTTCAACTGGTGTACAAAAACTATTAAACCACGTAATATTTAATGTATTGAAATTGATAACAGTATATCCAGTAGAAAACCACCATAAATACACTGATCACCGTGGAAACATACTACCAGACGCTTATTTAGTTCCACAAGGAACCACAACACGAGAACTAGCATATATGATACACACTGATCTAGGGAAAACATTTCTATATGCAATAAACGCTAAGACAGGTGAAAAATTGGGAGAAAACTATGAATTAAAAGATAATGATGTAATAAAAATAGTAGCTACAGCAGCATATTAAACGAACACTACCCCATTAAATTCGAGTTCTAGAAAACTAAGTAATGCGTAATACTGTTCAACTAGGTTGAATGTTTAGTTTAATCTCCATGCATCTTTCTACAATCCACATCGTATACAAGGCTACGATCACAGAAAACCATTCACCATATGTAGGAACTCAAGTAGCTGTATAACCTTTCCCCAATAGCTCTAATCTTTTCTCATTAAAGCCCTGAAAATATGGATAAAGAGGCTGGAAAATATGTAAAATTATATATCATAATTGTTTATTGTTATAGAGAAGAACTAAAACGATCAAAAACCATGGTAAAGTAAAAATTTAAGATAATACTTGAATATTTAAGGTGATGGTTTAATGTTTTATTGAATATTATATAGGGTAGTAGAAAGTATTCAATAAAAAACTCGATATGAAAACAAGTGATCCTAGGAAGTCGTAAAAAGAGGATTTTGTACTTTTAAAATTATTATGAATAAGGATAATATGACACCGAATAACTTAAAGATAATAATTAGAAGGTCCATTCTTAGATCTAGGAAATGATCTATGAAATACTTTATAGTATCGCTGAATTCCATCAATTGTTTCTTTATGGTATAAACTATAGATACATATAGATAAGGTGCTTTCAAGTAAATATGAAGTATCACAGCAATAAAACCGAAGAAAAGTACTAGATAGAAATTCTCAGATGTATATACTCCGGATGGAACTATATTAAATAAGATAAGTGAGACGATAAGATATATCGATATAGCGTAGAAAAACACGTCTCATCTAGCTCTTCATTAAGTTTTAGCATATCATGTATAGCTTGTACCTATATAATTTGAATTCATTTCTGTTTCAATCTTTATCGTTCCATTGCTATTAATTATATAAACGTCGTTTATATCAATGAATCTTTAAACTCATTACCATTAAACATTCCATTATACCACTTTATGACTACGCTTTTACCATTTGCGTTAACTTCTATTTCTAGATCAGATCTATTTCATATGTTATCTTATTCTAAAACCATAAAAAACTAGAATAAGCATATACTATCATGTTAACATATGGCATCTTAATTAAAGCTATGGATAGTAAAGGTGGAGTATTAGGTAACCGTGGAAGAGTACCAGATAATATAAACTTGTAAGCATAACAATAGGTTAAACTAAGCTCAGTAGAGCTAGGAAACTTTATAGTATTCTTAACTGATCTTAATAAATTATTTCTAATAACAGCGACGATCTATAATCTTTCCCGATTCACTGGTAGAACAATATTGTACTTTATCAAGTGTTGAGATATCAATCACTAATTTATAACAAGTATGTCCAGCATCACTCTCTATGCTTTCGAAAATTTAATGATATAGACTTTTAAACATACATCTCTGTAGTTTGTTCCACTATAAGGACTACCTTGTTAAGCCCTTGCAACATTTACCATTCCGCTAGTAAAGAATCCACCTCGCCACCACGCAAGATCATTATTAGGTCTAGTTTATGTATAGAGAATTCTATTTTCTTTATTTCTTCTAATATTTTCTATAATTATATATTTATATAGGTCTTGTAAGAAGAGATCCCGCTTATCCATTCAGATCCTAATGTTCAAGTTTACATAGTAATAGTCTAGTAGTGGCTGATCTAGTTTAAAGGTTATGGTTACCGGTATAGATTCGTATTCATGGCTTAAGGACACTATGTCTTTTCTGAACACTTAATGAACATTGATCTTCTACACCCATATCATAGAATACTAATCTACAACTCCCTATTCCAGCAAAGTCTATATCTACACTAAAGAGGAACACATAGTTGAATTTCTCATCTAGCACATTACTATTATTATTTCACCTTTAATAGGTATACTTATGAATTTAGTAGGAGAAGGAATAGATAATAGTTGTAGAGATTGCATAAATAAACAGGAGACTTTCTCGTTTATGCCAGATGTGAAATAAAGTCCAAAGCTAAAGTCTACAATAGGTTATAGAGATACCGTTTTTGTTTTTTAGTTAAATGCATTTTTATTAGAAATAGTTATAGTCGTTGGTAAACTTGTATTATTTAGTTAGTCTAATGGTTTTTCTTCTTTCTGGTTAGTTTTCTCCAGTATTCGTATGCTTTTTTATAGTAGTAATCATCTTCTTTACGTGGTCCAAAGTACTCTAGACCGAATTCATTGAGTAGTCTCCTATACTCGTTAGCTGCTTCTCTAGTTATCTCTCCTCTCTTCTCTAAATAATCAATCACTTCGAGTGCTTCTTCAATATTTTTACATCTTCTAATATAATCGGTTGGTTTCGGTAAATAGCCTCTCCAAGGATCTGGTGGTTTATCGTCTATAGAGATCTTAATGCTTAGCCCTTCTCCATCAAGTATTTCACGTGCTAGGTTGGGGTATTTCTTTTTAAACTCATCTATACTAATCTTCATAAATATTCACATCCTCCGTCTACTAATATTCTATATATGTAGATCCTCAATATAATACCTACCCTCCCATCTATAGAATTTCTTCGAAGGAACATCTTTATACACAACAGCTCCTGGCGCAATCCACGAGTATGATCCGATCTTTACACCGGGCATTAAAGATACGTTAATTCCAGTCTTCACATATGCGCCTACAACTGCTCCCAATTTCCTCCTACCACTAGAAATAATCTTCCCCTTGACCATCATCTTAACCGGTTTATCATCAAACCTTAAATTAGCTGTGATAGTTCCTGCGCCAAAGTTTACGTGTTCACATAATATACTATCACCAACATAACTCAAATGACTAACATGAACATGCTCCATAATTAAGCTCTCCTTTACCTCAACAGAAAAACCTACTCTCGAACCTTTACATATCACTGTATAGGGTCTAATCCTAGCGTTGGGTCCTATATCGGCTTCTCGATCAATATATACTGGCCCCTCAATATATGTTCCCGACCTAACCCTTGCATCTTCCCCGACATATACCCTACCATTAATCGATACGTGATCCTCGACTATACCTTTAATCTCATGCTGGATATTCTTAAGGGCTAACTTATTTGCTTCAAGGAGGTTCCACGGCATCCCAATATCGACCCACGAATCTTTACCAAGATCCAATATTTTAACATCTGTTTTATCCCCAATTCTCCTAACTATATCTGTGAATTCAAGTTCACCACGTGGACTCAACTTAATATCTTTGTTTTCAAGAATATCTTTGACCCTAAATTTATATATACCAGCATTAACCATATTTGTTGGTGGTTTATCCGGTTTCTCGATCACATCTTTAAACAGATCGTTTTCAACTATAACCACACCATACTCTCTAGGATTATCTACACGCGCAACAACTAATATATTCTCTGATCTATTAACTAATTCTTTTAAGAACGTCCAATCCCGTAAAAATATGTCTCCATATACTATCAAAACATCATCATCTGGATCATAATTCGAAATACCCTTTAATACAGCGTCTCCTGTCCCCATCTCTTCTCCTTGGTCAATAAATGTTATTTTCTTTCTAAGACTAAGAGATTCTACATAATTCCTTATAGACTCCTTCATATAGCTAACTACTATTGTTATTTCATCGATCTCATCAATAGTATTTAGTATTTCTAATTGCCACCGTATAAGTGGTTTACATAGTATGGGGATTAATGGTTTAGGTCTAGTTTCAGTTATTGGTCTTAACCTCAAACCCTTACCTGCCGCTAGTATTAATGCTTTCATGGTCCATCGACCTATATTTATCATATAATATAGTCGATAGAGCTATAAGTCCTGCTGCAACCGCGTAATCTGTTGATAAAACCATTCCCGGAGCTATATCTATTACTAGGTCGGCGTATCTAAATATTCCGGTAGGGATCCCTTCTCTAGCCCCAAATAATAAGTTGATCCTCTTTCTACTCTTTAAAACCAGCTCTTCTAATTCATCTTTAACATCTACTATATATCTACCCTCCGGTTCAAAGACTATGATCACTTCATCTCCTCTATCCCGTATCAATTGGTAGAGATCCATTATATAGACGGGTGTTTTTCTAGGTTTTCTATGATAACTCTTAACTTGAACTCTATATCTAGACTCGATACCCTCCATAACACTATCAATAAATCTAGCTAGTGAGTAAGCATCAACCAATCCTATAGGAGCTATAACTAGTTCTTTAACTTCAAAATTCTGAACTTCTCGTCCAATCCTCTTACCAATCTCGATAACAGATTCTATAGGTCCGAGATAAGGCATTTGTATAATTGATAATTTATTGAAAAATCTATACAATTCTTTCTTTTCAGGAGCATATTTATGATACTCGAAACTCCCGGGTAAAATTGATATGTATGCTTCCTCTCCAATGATCTCAACTAACACTATTTTATCAGGGTATCTTAGATTAACGGATGCACCAGTATACTTCCTTACACAATCACCAACTATAATGTTTACATCGATACTGGTAAATTTATGACGACCCCTCCTAGTAGTTCTTACAGCAAACGTTTCATCACTACTTATCTTCTCATTAACAAACCCACTTATCCCTTTACATATCTCATTGGGATCAGCTCTAACGATCAAATCTATTGGGATAATCTTCTCTGCTTCAATCAACTCTTTATTGAGGACTTTAACAAATTTATCTTTATCAAAAGCATTAGAACCAGCTAAAACCAGTCCCTTAAACCCTTTAGGCGCCACTAATACATCAGCGCTAGGATCTATCTCTTTTATTCTATTTTTCACAATATTCTCAAAACCTAGAACAGTCTTTATTAATACTTGGAACTGCCTATTTTTAGACAAATACTTAACACCTAAATACGTGATAGGTAATAAAAACTATGGATAAACCAGTATATCTACTTCTTCAACTGTAGGGGAGAAACAACTGTAGCTGGTGCAGGTCCCTCGGGTGTGGGGATCATTAATAGTTTAGATTTATATACCTCAACCTTCCTAATCGGATAGATCTTACGTGCTCTCTCAGCTATAGCTGTACTCATTTTGCCGAAGATCATCTCATTTATTAGTTCATCTAATGTAAGCTGAGGGACTTTCTCCATAACATAGTCATGCATAATCTTTCTTATCGCTTTCTTCTGGCTAGTTTTACACCTATATGCTGTTAATGCAATTATAGTTAATCTTAAATGATAACCATCTTTAGTAACTACATTGAATATACCTTGTATCTTACTACTCTTTCTCCTAACAAGACTACGGATATAATCGCGTGAGAGTTCATGTCCTTTAAATCTAGTTATTGCTTTATTGTCTTTAACCTCTATTATTTGGAAATATAGTTTGATGTGAACCTGTGTTATATCACCTGTTATATCGTAGAGTGTAGTCTCCATAACCCTACCTATCAACTTCAACGGATCATCAGCTGGTGTAGTCCCCACAACTACACTTCCAAACACCGGGGGCGCTAATACTTCGTACCAACGCTTCATTTTCCATTTATCTCTAGCTACATATTTTCTTCTATGCGACAATACTCGTACCCCGCTAGTCTCTAATCATCTCACTTTACGTATAAAGAGCTATTTAAGTCTTCTTGATATATTCTCGATCATAGATATTATAGTTAGTATCTCATCTAAAGCTCCACGCATTGAATCAAAGTTTTTAGAACCACATGGAACGTTAATATCTATGATATAAACGTAAGTTTCTTTATGTTCCTCTAATTTCTCACTTAAAGTCATTCCACGCGGTAAAACAGTATTGTCTGGATGTAGAGTTTTATATATCGAGTCTAAATATTTTCGGCTAACACTTTTTATCTTAAGCCTTGATAAGATCACCTTTTTCATCAACTCTACATAATTGATATTCACTACATGAAGTATATGTTTTTTCAACTTCTTTCTTTACTCTTAAATACTCCGATAAACTAGTTATTAATTCACCATTTAACCTTATATAGAAGACACTATTTTGAGGGAGTTTATCAATGCTCTTCAGAATGTCAATAAATAGTTCAGGTCTCTTGAGAGTATCTTCTACCTCAATAGTTTTCTTTTCGCCTTTCAAATACTGGTTTATTATCGTAGATACTTCTAAACAAAATTCATCTATAATATCATAGTAGAAAACAAGTATTTGTGGGATTAAAGTATCATCAATACTTAGTAACGATACGAAGAGAGGATTTTCTTGTTTAAGTGATGTAAATACATTTATTGCTCCCAGAACCTCGATTAGATCCAGGGGTTTTTTATCTTTTATATTAAATTGATAAACGTAACCCACTAATTTTAATAATAGTTTTTTCCGTTCATCTTCGTTTAGATACTCAATAGTATTATCGAGATATTGTAGAAAAGTTTTGATCTTTTCTTTTCCGCTACTTGTGAAGATATGTTCACCCATAACATCTTCTACATTTTCTAGTTTCAAAGTATTTTTCAACATAGCATCGACTCTGCTAGGATCACCGGAGTATCCGGGTATATATGGTATAAGGGTTCTATAGAATGCTTTTATTAATGGTTGTCTCTTCCAACCCCATAATCTGAACCCCAGATCTACACCTATAATATTGGTTCTACTGAGTTCATCTAAGAATTCCTTCTCTATCCCCCTAAAACCTTCTTTCCCAATATCAAGACCCCGATATACACCCGATAATATAGATAGTACTTTATCCCATTTAGAGACTCCGAACGTTTTATCAAAATAATATGTTATATGTGCAGATACACTGTTTTCATTCTTGAACGTGATCGTTTTAATATAATCCTTGTCTCTTGGGCTAGGAAGATCTATTAATAACGTGGGTTCATCAGTATCTATTATATTCTTAGGATCAAGGTTGATCGGAGCCTTAACATTATGTTCATATAGATTCTTAGAGATTAT
>NJDP01000076.1 GCA_002254665.1 Desulfurococcales archaeon ex4484_58
TCTCTTCAGCATCACCACCGATCTCACCAATTAATACAATAGCTTCAGTGCCTGGGTCGGATGCGAATAGATCATATGTCTCTGTAAAGTTAAGCCCTGTCACCGGATCACCGCCGAGGCCTAGAACTGTTGATACACCATAACCATGTTTACTTAGTTCACGTGCAACCTCGTATGTTAATGTACCACTACGTGAGACCAGCCCTATTCGTCCAGGTTTAAATACATGTGAAGGCATTATACCAAGCTTTGTTTGACCAGGCACCATTAATCCAGGTGTGTTTGGCCCTACAATATGTACTCCACGATATTTAGCGTATCTAATAAATCTAAGTTCATCATGAACCGGTATACCTTCAGTGATCACTACAATAACCTTTATATTGTTATCGATCGCCTCATAAACTGCTTCAGCAGCAAATCTAGCTGGAACAAAAATGATGCTTGCATCTATCATTCCATGTTCTCTAACTGCTTCAGCTATACTATCATATACCGGGATGCCATGAACCTCTAACCCGCCTTTACCTGGAGTCACTCCAGCAACTATTTTCGTACCATACTCTAGCATCAACTTTGTATGGAAGCTTCCTTCACGACCAGTTATACCTTGAACCAACACTCTAGTATCACGATCAACTAGAATAACCATTATCTTCACCTCCTAGTTAGTTCTATAGCTTTGGCAACTGCTTCATCTATCTCGCTAAAGACACTGTACCCTTCACTAGACAATATTCTACGACCCTCCTCTTCATTAGTTCCTAGAAGCCTTATAATAATCGGTTTATTAAGTCCAGTTTCTCTAATAGCTTCAACAATACCGTTAGCTACCTCATCACACCTAGTTATACCACCGAATATATTTACGAGTAATACTTTAACACGTGGATGAGAAACTACTAGTTTAACAGCTTCCTTGACGCGATCGCGTGAAGCACCACCACCAACATCTAGGAAATTAGCTGGTCTACCACCATGTAATAGTATTAGATCCATTGTAGCCATCGTTAATCCAGCACCATTAGCTATAACACCAATATCACCATCAAGCTCTACATATGAGAAACCCAATTCCTTAGCCTTCTTCTCATACTCGCTAAGCTCTCTACCATATTTCTCCTTAAGCTCCGAGTGTTTAAACAAACTATTATCATCAATGAGGATCTTAGCATCCAGTGCTATTAATCCGCCACCACATCTCCATGCAAGCGGATTAAACTCAACTAATTCTGCATCATATTCACTCATCACATTATACATTGCATACATTATTGAATCGAGTTCTCTCCAATATTCACGCGGTATATTTAAGAAACCAGCAACTTGTCTCGCATAGTAATGATTATATCCTATCAAAGGATCAACGGATATTTTCAACAATTTATCCGGATATTTACGTACAAGATCCTCTATCTCAACACCACCGAGAGGGGATGCTAGATATACTAAAGATCTATTCGATCTATCGATAGTTAATGATAGATAATATTCTTTCTCAAAACAAATCTTCTCTTCAACAAGCAGCAACTTTACTTTCTCACCCTTAATAGTTGAACCTAAAAGTTTGGAGGCAGCATCATATGCTTCATCAGGGCTTGAAGCAATCTTTATACCACCAGCTAACCCTCTACCACCAACTAGAACCTGTGATTTTAAAACAACCTCACCGCCAAGCTTAACAGCTATTTCTCTCGCTTTCTCGGGTGAATCAGCGAGTTCACCATGCGGTATAGGAATACCATATTTACTAACAATTCCCTTAGCTTCATATTCAAAAAGTTTCATACTACCACCAATTTAATACAAGATATCATTGTTAGAATAATATGTTTACCCACCAGATATGATATCAGATATAATATTAACTGCTTCTTTCTCGGAACATTCTTTTTCAACCAACTGAATAGATGCATAGCCAGGTTTCTTCTCATTACTACTAAATCTCTTCTTAACTAGTATAACGCCTCTCTTAGTAGGATGCAATATTATAGAGAGATAAGCTCTAGTAATAGCAGCTAATACTGCTTCATGTAAAACAATATCCTGATCCTTCAATCTAATCAATAATCTCACATGATAATGGTTACGTGGAATAGCAGCTACTATCTCCTCTACATCATCATTTCTATAAATCTTAACTATTCTACTCAAATATTACACCAACAAATATTTGCTACAATATTATTTATATAGGAGGAACCCGTTATTTTATTAAAAACACGTGTCAAGGTTGTTTAATTTGAAGAAATACATTATAGTTTCAATTATATTATCAGCGTTAATACTTTTATCTGTAACAGTGTATACATGTGAAAACTATACTAGAACCAATAATAAACAAATACCATTCTATGTTTCGTGGATCATACATATTCATCAACCCTACTACAACGAGAATGGTAGTTTAGTAGAATTATTGAATTCAAATAATTGTCCAGAATGGTTATCCAGTGTTTGGAGTACTAGAGCCGATATCTATAAATACTATATCCCATGGGTTGCTCTGAATATGACAGGGGATGAGGCATTACAAGTAGATATTACTGGAACATTGATTGATCAATTAAATGAGCTTGAAGATAAAAAGTGGAATAACTGTCTCTATTGTGGATGGAAAAATTATTGGTTGAGAGCAGTTGATTCAAAAACTTCATTCGGGTATCCTAGATTAAGAATTCTCGGTGCTGGATATTATCATCCAATATTCCCACTTATAATACGTAGTGGTTTTGAGAAGGATTTCTTTGAGCAAGTGAATAGACACAGAGAACTCATTAGATCAAACTTTAACGTAGAAGTTGATAAGGGTTTCTTCTTGATCGAGGAATCTTTCTCACCAGAAATAATACCTTTGATTAAAGAATTAGGTTTTGAATGGACGGTGGTTGATAGCGAACAATTACTCCGGGCAACGGAGGGTTATAATTCACAGTATGAACCAAAACCAAATCTATACGATATAAGAAACCCTAACCCTAAGGATTGGGATTGGGGTATTTCTCCACAACTAGTGTTTAGACCGCATGTTATAGAATATAATGGGTCAGAGATCGTAGTCTTCATCCGTTATAGACACATGTCTCAAGCCGAGATGAGCGGTACAAATATAGATTATCTTATAAATCAAATAAAACACTTTCAACAATACAATACAGATCCAAAGAGACCTTTCATAATGGTTATCGTACATGATGGCGAAAATGGTTTCCCATACCAGGAGTGGGGTGGTAGCCATGGTTACCAGTATTACGTTAACTACCTAATAGAGTTTTTAAATAGAATACATAATGACCCAAGTTTATCATTTATTAAAGTAATTGGTTTAACGGAGTATTTAGAGAAGGTATATGATCCGAGGAAAGATAATGATTATAGATATTCGAAGGTATGGATAGAACCCGGTTCATGGGAGACAATGGGTACATGGGGAGATCCGGATTTTACTCAATGGAACTATCCAGATATTAATGGTCCTGATCAAGCCCGTTGGTCATATTATATAAAAGCTGTAAACTATTATTTAACAGCTGAAAATATAGTTAGGGGTTCTCCTGCATATAATGAAATATTGGATCAAGCATTGAAATGGATACTTGTAGGTGAGACTAGCTGTTATTATTATTGGGATGGGAATAATTGGTGGGATGTTAAAGCCTTAGTTTCATTTAACAATGCAATATCTATTGCTAAACAAGTTATTAGAGAAAATAATGGAGTAGATAATATCCCACCAACGATCAGGTGGAGTTGGAGATCGCCATATAACCCAGGAACCCATGTAGACATTTATGTCCAAATATTTGATCTAAGTGGGGTATCAGAGATTAAAGCATATATCTATAAAGATAACTCGTATATAGGTGAAGCAATAATCACTCCACTCAATATAAATAACTTCTATAAAATAAGCTTTAACATAGAAGAACAAGGGATCTATATCATTAAAATATATGCCGTTGACGCTAAGGGTAATAGTATATTGTATGATTTAGTTAGACCGTTTTATGCTTCATTAACCCCCCACGTTCCACCTACAACTAGTATATTTCAGATGGATGGATTACTTGATGAATCAATGCTTGTATACAATAATACTTCAAACCAATATATACATGAACTATGGGTTTCATGGAAAGAAAACTATCTATACGTAGCAACTAATCCTATACCATCGAATGTAGACTTATTTATCTTCTTATCAAGTAATCCATGGGAATCAATGATACGTGCACCATGGATTAAAAAAGGTCTTGTTGCAAACTATAATCTATACTTAGGTGTTGAGGGAAACAATAATTGGTCCGGTTGGTTCAAACAAGGCGATCAATTAATTAGTGAAGATTGTGGTTCAACGGTAGGATTAGTTATAGAAGGCTATATTGATATAGTAAAGTATATTGGTTGTATTGAGCAAATATATGTTGCTGTAGCAGTATATGAAACCCCTGATCATGGTAAACTAGTTGAATCCTTGATCAATATTAATGGAGACCTAAATATTGATCCCGAAGAATACATAGTGATTAATATATCAATGATCAACATATCAACCCCCATAATGACAAGTATAGAAACAAATACTTCATCCTCTATAGTAGATACAGAAACAAGTACTCTAAACACCTTACCTATAAAGTCGCTAGTATCCAATCAATCAAGATATCCAGCAAAGAACACATCGAATTATACTAGAGGATCAATGAATACGTATTTAACGAGTACAATAAGTGGAAGCAGATCAAGTACAAGTAGCCTTACAAACACACTAATAGATAGAACTGAAAAGGAGAGAGAAGAGGATATATATGTCGTTATCTCTATAATCCTGATCCTGATAATGACCTTAGCAGTTCTATCACATATGATGTTCAGACGATCAGCACAATAAAATCTAGATTAGACAACTCCGTTAAGATAAGGTATTCTTCACCATTAACAACTATTTTCATATTATATCCCATACGATCCAAATACTCATAGATAGATCTAAGTTTTTCTCCAAACTCCAGATCTAATCCAGAGTGTAGTTCATAAAATTTGCTTAGAAATATGAATTCTGGCTTCATACTATATTTATCAGAGACTTTTCTGTACAATTCGATCCATTTATTATGGATAGATTCAAAAAATTCGTAATAATTCTCTAGTGTTTTCTTCACAGAATTTATGATCCTACCTCTATCTTTATCGATAGATAATATTATATCATTAATTAGATCGAAAAACTCTCGATCACCTAACCATAAATCTTTGATCATAGGCATTAAAGTATCTAACTCTCTTAACTTCAATTCATATTCTTGATATAATGTAGATGAATATTTTATTTCAAGTTCTCTCTCTAATTCTTTTAAGCGATCACGTATTTCCTTAAATTCGAAGAGTGTAAACACGTATTTTACGAGTATATCAAGAGGTTTTTCTTCGATGATCTCCCCATCTCTATCTAGTAATATTCTATATATGTAGGTGAATAGTAGGGTTTTATCGGATAGATCATCTAGGAATACTTTAAAATCAACATATCCCTGACATTTTAGAAGATTATAAATTATAATGGCTAATTCATACTCGTATAGTTTGATCTCATCTATTCCATGTATCCCCGGTGTAATACATACTCTATTACTATTTATCCATTGATAGATTTTATCTAACAATTCATTATAATGTATTTTCTCTAGTAATTTAATTAACTCCTTTCTATTAACCGTTAATAGTACTTTATCTTTATCGCACTCAATAATATAGTCTTTGTTATATTCATATCTTTGTAGAGTCTTAGCTAATTTAACGATATTGTTTGGATCCAAGAGTTAATCCTCTAAGATCCATTCTTCAGGGTTCTTTACAATTTCTATTGTAGTATTTCTCAATTGTTTATTGAATAGTTTCTGATCCCAACATATAATACTGGTCTTACACATCGTTTTTAACGCTCCAGCTGCTAACGCGTATCTTAATGCTTTACCCCAATCTCTATAGTCTAAATAGGCAGCATTAAAGAATGCGGCGAAGGCGTCTCCTGCCCCAGTAGTATTTACTGGTTTTTGTAAAGGTTTAGAAATTCCATAGTAGTATTTACCTCCATGTTGTAGGAGATAAGCTCCTCCAGCTCCTTTCTTAACAACTATAGCATCTATATTGTATTTCAATAGATCCTCGATCCGGCCTCTGCTCAGTTCCTTGGCCTCTACTCTATTTAGAAACAATATATTGATATTATCTATTATCTCTAAAATTTTCTCGCGATATATCGATACATATACTCCGGGATCATAGCTTATCAATACACCTAATCTTGAAGCTCTACTAACTATTTCATCTACGATATTTGGGGGTATACTTGTTAGATGAATTATATTTGCTTGTTCCATTAACTCTCGTGGTAAATCATTTGGAGATAATAACTCGTTTGCTCCACGATACTTAAACAATAGTCTTTCTCCATTCTTTAGAACTATAACTATAACTAGACCTGGTTCTTCATCAACTCTCTTAATGTAATCAGTTGTAATCCCATGATCTCTTAGTTGCTTCAGTATATTATCTACTAATGGGTTGGTAGATGTAGAAGCAATTAATGATACTCTATGTCCGTAGTATCTAACAGCTATTGAGTAATTGGTAGCTGATCCACCGGGACTTATTAATGTTTCACTAGATAAAACACTTTCATCGTATCGTGGTATTTTATCAACGTAGAGTGTAATATCTATATTTAAATTACCTACCGCTACATGTAATGGTTTTTCTCTATTCATCCTATATACTACCTTTTAAGATATTCTTTAAACCAATCATAAATTATTTCTGGTGTAACAGTTTTTTTCTTCTTCTCCACCATATATTTATCCCATATACTGAGGATCTTAACTGCTTCATTAGCTACTTTAATAGCATCTTCTACACCAGCATCAACTATGAACTCCTCTGTCTCACGATTAGCTATAGCTGCACATACAGACCCTGCTCTCAATCCGTAGATACTAGATAATGTAAATATAGTTGCTGCTTCCATCTCAAAATTCAATACATTGATACTTTTAAGGAAATCAATCAAGCCTCTCTGGAATGGTGGAATATACCCTTTATAACCCGGTCTTTCCTGCCCTACATAGAAACTATCACTACTGGCTGTTAAACCTAAATGATAATTTACATTTAAGGTTTCAGCTGCAGCGATCAACGCCAGTGTAACATCTAGTGATGCTATAGCGGGGTATTCCGGTATAACATACTGTTTACTAGTACCTTCAAGTCTTACTGCTCCAGTCGAGATTATAAGATCACCTACATTAATAAACCTATGTAAAGCACCAGTAGTCCCTACACGTATAAAAGTATCGCTCCCTACACGTGCTAGCTCCTCTATAGCTATAGCTGTCGAAGGTGCACCTATACCAGTACTAGTAGCTGAAATAAATACATTTTTATAATATCCACTATAGGTAGTGTATTCACGATGTTCAGCTACTTTCCATGATTTATCCCAGAAACTAGCGATTTTTAAGACTCTACCTGGATCACCTGGTAACAATACATATCTACTAACATCACTTGGTTTAACTTGTAGATGATACTGGATCTTCTCCTTAGTCTCCGGTATACTTGCACTTTTAAGTCTTTCACCACTACCCATACTTTAATCACCTTGTTTAAAACTATAGATGCTTCTACTAATATTGTTTATAACTCAATTATTTTAATAGACAGATCACTTGTATCTAGTAATGCTATAGAAGATTTACCTGTTAAATATCCACATGTTTCACCAGGATTTAA
>NJDP01000077.1 GCA_002254665.1 Desulfurococcales archaeon ex4484_58
CGCAATTAATACCGGTAACCCTACACTATGGTATTCTACCTTAGTCTTCCAGCAAACACTTATTCTCTTCTTACGTGTAACTATATAGTCTATTAATCTTGAAGCTAATCTATATGGTATATTAATCACAGTCTTATCCATGATTTTATCGCCAGGTCTTAGAAATAGACCCGTGTAAGGCACTGCATCATGGAAGCGGTTTTCACTATAATATATTATAGCCTTTGCTTCAATATCATAGTATAGATCAATTAATGGATAACCAGTAGCGAGTACTGCTTCACCTTCACACGTATCACCTCTACAAACACTTAATTCACCACAACCCTCATTACCTGGGCTATGCGCAGATATCAATGTTGGATGATCAATTAAATCATATTTAGCTAAAACCCTATCCCCTATCTTGAACTCTATAAATCCCTCTAAGGGATCCCATGAAACTGGTGTTTCTATGAATCCCTTCTTAGAACCAGAATCTATCTTTAAAATTTTAACATCATATCCCAATCTTTCTAATTCTCCTTTCAACGTGTCAATCGAACTCCATATTCCACGTGAACCCTGTATTCTATGATATCGTGTTATTTGTTTTAATAGATCATAAGCGATCGTTCGTGACAAGTATCTAGCATAATTCTCATATACATCTTTAATTAACAATACTATATCCCCCAAACAAATAGTATTTCTAGTCAAAGGAATAATAATAGTGGCTCTCCAGCTCTATATACTGATGAGAATTGATGTTAATATTTTAAAAAGCTTTATTTTGATCCATCTCGGCTTTTTGTTTTGTAGATAATTGTTTAAATACCTAATCTACTATTAATTCTATTCAATAAACACTTCTCTATCCGTGAGGGATCGTTATGGTTATTGTTAGTATTACTCCTGAGATCTATCTAGAGGGGCTAAATACTTATGCTGGGGGTCTAGGTGTTCTTGAGGGGGATAAATTCTATGGTGCAGGTGATCTTGGTCTCGACTATATTGTTTTCTCATTAATGTATAGGAGAGGATATGTTGATTTAGAGTTTCGTGGTGAAGAACCAATTACTAAGCCTCAGAGGAATCCTAGAGAGGGATATGAACGTTTAAGACCGGATGATCAATTTAGTGTTCATCTTCGTGGCGAGGAAGTTATTGTTCAACCATGGATCTATAGATATAGATCGGCTAGAGCAGTGTTGTTTGAAGCAGTATGTCCTATGTGGGCTCGTAGTTTAACTGATCAGGTGTATATTGAGGAGAGTAATGAACATCAATTTCTAAGATACTCTCTATTAGCTAAAGCTACCTACTACTATATAAAGAATTGTATTGGGTTAGAAAATATAAGTGTAGTCGATCTAGAGGAAGCACATACATCGTTAATACTGTTTATCGGGGAATTCAACGATAAGTTTAGACTAGTGATACATACACCGGGTCCATGGGGTCATCCTGGTTTTCCCGGAGACTATATTGCTCGAGAATTTGGAGTTTTCATTGGGGACTATGTATCTTTAACTGAGGTTGCTTTGGAAAAACTTGGTTCAGCAATTGTTGTATCCGAGAAACAGAAAGATATACTCTCAAGGGTTTTCCCGAAATACAATAATAAGTTCAAAGCAATAACTAATGGTATATATTTGAAGAGGTGGATGCACCCCGATCTATATAGAGCGTATATCGAGAATAAGATGGAACGTGAACTACTAGTTAATACTAGAGCTAAAGCTAAGAAAGAGCTAGAGGAGTTCTTGAATAAGTATAAAGAATTAGAGATCGGTGATCGGCCTGTAATCGCTTGGGTTAGAAGGTTATCTAGATATAAACGTCCATACCTTATAGCTAAATTTATCGAAGAGCATCCAGAACTAGATGTCGTGTATGTACTTGGAGGGAAACCGCATCCAAGAGATAAGGATGGATTGGATTATGCTCGTTGGTTTAGGAGGCTTCATCTTAGACTCAATAATGTTGTCTATGTTCATGAATACAGTGTTGAAGCAGCACAATATATTCTGAGAGGATCAGATCTTCTACTCTACACCCCATTTAGTGGTTGGGAGGCTTGTGGAACTAGTTATATGAAATCTCTAGTTAATGGAGTACCGATACTCTCTAGTAGAGATGGTGGTGTGATCGAAATTGTTGAGGATAATGTTAATAGTTGGTTGTTCGGAGAAGATATCCGTGACTTTATAAATATATATACTGATGAGAGGGCAGGAGAAATAGATGAGAGGGATTATAGTGAATTTAGCTATAGACTATTAGAGATAATTAATAGCTATGGTTCCGATAAATACTGGGATATAGCATATAATGCATACACAACTATACCGGGACGTGTTGATATAAAGAATGTTCTTAAAAAATACTATATCGATTAAATATTGATTTTTATGTAATTGTTTAAAAATAAAACATTTTCAATAAGATAAAATGGTGCTATGAATATTGAGTACAATAGCTAAACGGAGAGATAATAATATTTTGTTAAACGAAATTCTAGAAGGTATACGTGAAGAACGTAGGAAGCTACTAGAGAGATATGGTGTTAATTCGGTTAATGAATTATGTGAATTGATAATGAAGCATAGATTAGATGAAAATGAAGTATTTCTTATAAAAAATAGATTAGAGGTATTAGATAAAATGGAAACCATTATATATAGAGAGATGAGTATAAGAAATAAACTATTATATAGGATCAAGAATTTATTTGTTAAACAGCATTGATTCTTTAAAGTAATACATTATCTTCTCAGGTGTATGTTTTATGGTTAAAGCAGAGAAGGGTCCATGTGGTGAAATTGTTTCTCATAGAGACTTGGTTGAAGAACAATTAGTTAGTGAAGACTTAGCGGTTAAGACTTGGATTAAATGGTTGTTTAGTAAAGATGATGGTGCATTAACTTTTGCTATGAGGATCTTCGAGGTTGAACCGGGGGGTTGGATTAAACCTCATTATCATCCATGGGAGCATGGGATATATGTTCTAGACGGGGTTGGCGAGGTAAGGATTGGTTCTAGAATATATAAGGTTACAAGTGGTTCATACATCTATATACCACCAAATATTGAACATGAATATTGGAATCGTGGTGAAGGTATTCTTCGATTCATATGTATTATTCCAGTAAAACCTAGTGTTGATAATAAAGAAAAGATTGAGTGTTGATTTATCTAACAATTATAACTGTTACCGGAGAATTACTAGCAATAGCTAATGCTTTACTACCAATATCTATTTCACTCGATAAAGTCCTACCACGAGCACCCATCACTACTAGGTCGTAATTACCCTCAACTATTTCATTCAATATAGTACTCGCTACACTACTATTACTTGGATCATACTCTAATGTTTTAAAATCAACATCAACTCCTTTCTCTTTAATACGCTTCTTAGCTTTACTTATAGGGTCGAAACCTAGATCAACGTTTCTAGGTTTAACAAATACTGCATGTACACTTGAACCATAATGTTTAGCTAGATCAAGTGCTAGTTCAAGTGCTTTTAAACTATTCTCACTACCATCGACAGGTACTAGTATTTTTCTAAACATAAAACTGATCTCATAAGTCGGAGCTTCACGATAACCCATAACAAAACCACCTCCTCTGACATAAAATTATGGATTAGATAGTTTAAAAATACATAAACTCTAACTTGGAACGGATCTTAAAGAACTCCACCAATTAATTCAAGTACTTCATCTGTTTCTTTTACTGCTTTCCATTTATCACTTTCTAGATTAAACATAGCTTTTACGGCATCAATATTCTCTGGTATAACTATTGATTCCTGATGAATGGCTTGTATAATCAATACTTCGTCACTGCTGACTTTTAGTGAATCAAGCCAAACAATATTCTCTGGGAAATCATATCGGTAACGACCTAGATCACGCATGTACTCAACTAGTTTGGCAGTAGAATTTATATTAGTCTTATTAGCATCGATGAACATTATTCTTTTTGTTTTCGATAATGCTTCAATCACACGATCCCTTGAAACACTTTGTTTCAAGTAAATACGTACTACATGTAGATGTGCAAGAGTAGTTGGTACAGCAACTGCTACAGTCTCTATATCAAGCCATGGAATTATAGTTTTAACATCTAATGCATGATGACTAGGGATACTTGGCGGATCAAGTTTTATAGAGTTGATTGGACCACGCTTGTCTTCCTTAGGATCAGCTCCTCTCCTTACAATAGTTGCACGTACTTTCCTAACACCGAATTCCTCGTTTAATAAACATATTATCCTAGATAAACCAGTGGTATTGCAGCTAACTACACGAACATATTTCTTACCGATTGTTTCCTCATAATTACATATAGCGTTAAAACTGATCTCAGCTATACCTGGTTTTTCGCCACCCTGGAAAATAGCTGGTACATTGTATTTTAGATACAACTCCTTATATTTAGCACCATATCCTCCCGGAGTAGCATCTATTACTAGATCAGCTTCTCTAAGCAGATCTTCTATAGTTCCTGAAACTTCTATTCCCTTTTCCCTAAATAAATCCGTGTTCCGGGGTAATGTGTAGATGTTATAACCTTTGTTCAAAGCTATATAGGCTGCATAGTCTGGTTTAGTCTTAACAATCCCTATGATCTTGAATTCTTTGAATTTTGATATTGCATCAGCTATTCTCTTACCAATAGTACCATAACCATTGATCCCTACCTTTATGCTCAAAAACTTTACACCATAAAAGCTGTTTTATTTATGGAGAAACATTTTAGCTGATAACTCTAATGCTTTAAGTGCTGGTAATGTTTCTCCTGATAGGAATAATAGTAGAGCGTTTCCGCCAGTTGATACATGAATTCTATCAGTTACTATAGAGCTTTCAACCATAGAGCCTAGATGTCCACCAGCTATTAATACAAAAGCTTTACTATCAACTGCTGATCTGATCAGTGCATCTGTTCCTTTCCTAAACCTCTCATCTTCGATCACACCAGCCGGTCCACGCATAACAACGATCTTCGCCTCTTTTATGAATTCACTATACATTTTAACAGTATTTTCACCAATATCTTTGATCAACCCCTTGATCTCACCGATATTATTGTTTAAAACATCATTTTCTACCTCAACTTTAAAATCTATTGGTGTCTCTACTGGTGCTCCACGCATCAAAATATATCTAGCACGAGGTATTAGTTGTAGAACACCTTTTTCCTCGAGATAAGCCATGTTTTGAGAACCAATATTTATGCCTTTAGCTACTAGGAATACTTGAGCTAATAAACCAGTCGTTAATATTCTATCCGCTAACTTGTTTATAACTAGATTCTCAATAACACGTAGCATATCACGGACTTTTACTCCACCTAAAACAAATATTCTAGGTGATTCGTACTTATCAAATACTCTCTTTAATGCATTAATTTCTTTCTCAAAGAGGGGGCCAGCAGCACTTGGCAATACTAATGGAAACCCTACTATACTCGGTTGGCTACGATGCGCTGTAGCAAATGCGTCGTTGACGTAGTTATCGAATAGTGAGGCTAGTCTCCTAACAAATATTGTATAACTCTGCTTCTCCGGTGTGGCCTCAATAACTTCCTCGGATACAAGTCTTAGATTATCGAGTAGAAGTATTTCTCCCGGTTTCAACTTCTTGATCTCCTCACGTGCAGTTGGACCTATAACGTCTTCTACAAACTTTATTTCTTGTCCAACATACTTGCTTAGTAGTTCAACATGTTTATGTAGTGATATAAAATCGGGTTCTCCAGGTCTACCTTGATGTGAACCAAGAACTAGTGCGGGTTTATATTTATCCATTACTTCCTTGATCGTCTTGGAGTGGACTCTTATTCTTCTATCATTTATGATCTCCTTAGTCTCTGGATCGATCGGTACATTTATATCGATCCTCATAAACACCTTCTTCTCACGTATATCTATATCTTTCAAAGTCGGTATATTAGGTATTTTTATAAATTCCATGTTCTACCACCCATTGATTATAATATGTTCTTATGGAGTATTTATTGTTGTATGGAGTCTATTATATCAAATAAAAATGAGTTTAAACATGTACTTCATATATTTTTTTCAAATATTTATTTAAAAGAATAAGATACAACTGCTTCTTTCAATTTCCTCTTAACATTAATGATCTTAACTAATGCCTCCTTCTCATAATAGTTTATTTGAACTGTTATATCTGCAACATAAATACTGTTTCTTCTGCCCCAGGTTTTTATTGGATTTATAATTATTATGTTCCATCCCCGTCTATGTGCTTGTTCTATTGTGTATACTAGTTTATAGAGATAAGTGTTTTCGATCTGGGATAAATGTGTTCTATCATATGGTAGCATTAAGAATAGGTAACCGTTTTTTACACGGTCAAGCATTAATACGTGATAGATGAAAGCTTCTATGTTTGATTCCCAAAAGATAGATACATTATCTAAGCTCTCAAGATAGGGTTCAATTTCCAAGTATAGTTTATGTATATCACAATATTTACTGCTACTATAGAACACTATGTGAACTAGCCCCTCATATGAAGCATTACGTATGATTTTTACGAGTTCATTTACATGGTTCATCCAATCAGATTCTAGTTCAATACTCCTATACTTGTTTATCAATCTATCTAATTCTCTAATACCAAGTCTAACCATTAAACAATCCCGGGGTATAATAGGGAAAAATATATGTTGGAGAGTTGAGTGAAACTATAGTTTTTCTATTCGGGGAAATGTATCGCTCTAGTTGGACATATACTTGTACATAATCCACATCCGTAACAATTCTCAATATTCACTACAGCTTTTCTAGCACCATTCTCCTCAACCACATGTACAGCATCATAGTTACATACTTGTTCACATAATCCACAACCTATACACTTCTTAATATCAACAATTGGTGGTAAGGCATATGTACGTAGAGGTTCTGGTTTTAAATACTTTAATGCATATCCACGAATATCCAATATACTATCATAACCATGTTTTTTAAGCCAATCCTCAACTTCCTTGACCAACCTAGTATATACTACTGGTCCTTCAACTAAAGCAGCAGTACATACTTGAACAGCTGAAGCACCAACCATAAAGTATTCAATTACATCAACACCACGAGATATACCACCAACACCTATGATCGGCAACCTAGTGTTTTTAGCGATCTCAGCTACAATAGCTATTGCTAAGGGTTTTAATGCAGGACCACTAAGCCATCCATGACCATTTGGCCCCCCTACAACTGGTTTTCCAGTCTCAACATCAATGTGTAGTGCTGGCCCAATAGTGTTAGTAGCAACTATTCCATCAACACCTACTTTCTCCAATTCACGTATAAGCTCTGGAATATTTGGTGTAAACGGGCTTAATTTAGCAAAGATAGGTATATTTACAGATTCACGTAAAGCTTTAGCAGCTTCTATAACCGGTCTATAATCTTGTCCGATATAGTGTGTCGAGAACTCTATAGCATCAACACCTGCTTTTTCACATTTAGGACCTAAAAGCCTTAATTCATCTGGTTTATAACCTATACTAGCAATAAATGCTACATTATGTTCTCTTGCATACTTTATAGCAATAGGATATTCTCGTTCAAAATAGTGTTCAGCAGGTATATCACTCCATAACTCGGCGTTTAAGAATCCATATATAAACCTATAGTTGCCGCTATCCCTAGACTCA
>NJDP01000013.1 GCA_002254665.1 Desulfurococcales archaeon ex4484_58
CCCTCATTATAGGGTTTTAGTAAATAATGCTTTTTTCTTAGATCATACGATTATTTCGTATGATGATATGTTCTCTTGGGTGGGATTAATTGAAGCACATCCCCGTAGCTATTACTATTGCTGGTAGTGATTCTGGTGGTGGAGCTGGTATCGAAGCTGATCTTAAGACTTTTATGGCTCTTGGTGTTCACGGCACAGTTGCTATTACTAGTGTTACCGCACAGAATACATATGAAGTAACGGCAATTCATGATATACCAGCTGATGTCGTATATAAACAGATAGAAGCTATAGCTATTGATATGGGTATTGATGCTGGTAAGACTGGTATGTTAAGTAATAAAAATATTATTGAAGCTGTAGCTAAAGCTGTTGAAGACTACGATTTTCCACTAGTAATCGACCCAGTAATGATCGCTAAGAGTGGAGCTAAGCTTTTAAGAGAAGATGCTATAGAGACTCTCATTAAGAAACTATTACCTAAAGCTAAAGTTGTAACACCCAATGCACCTGAAGCATCGAGGTTAACCGGGATCAAGGTAGTTGATCTAGAAACTGCAAGAAAAGCAGCCAAATACCTCGTTGAAGAAATAGGTGTTGAAGCAGCTATTGTTAAGGGGGGACACTTAACCGGAGATAAGTCAATAGATATTCTCTATTGGAATAAAAAATTCTACGAATTAGAAGCGCCTAGGATAAAAGATGGGTGTACACATGGTACAGGATGTGCTTTCTCGGCAGCTATAGCTGCTGGTCTAGCGAAGGGATATAATGTCGTGGAAGCTGTAAAGAAAGCAAAAGATTTTATAACATTAGCTATAGATTATGGATTAAAGATCGGAAAGGGCCATTGTCCAGTTAATCCAGCATCCTGGATCGAGATTCCAGCGTATAAGTTTAGTGTTATAGAGAATATAAAAAATGCATTGAATAAATTGTTAGAAAAAGGAGAATTAATCCATAGATATGTTCCAGAGGTTGGTATGAATCTTGTTATGGCTCTACCAGCACAATATGCTAGGACGGTAAATGATGTAGCAGGTGTTCTTGGTAGGATAGTAAAGTATGGTAAGACAATAAAACCTGTTGGCCCAATAGAGTTTGGTGCTTCTTCACATTTAGCAAGACTCGTCTTAGCTATTCTCAAACATGATCCAAGAGTAAGAGCTGCTGTTAATGTTAAGTACTCGGAAGATCTGGTTGAGAGAGCTAAGAGTAGGGGCTATAATGTAGTATTTATTGATCGTAGGAGAGAACCAGAGGATTTAAAGAAGAGAGAAGGCTCAACTATGCAGTGGATTGTAGACGAAGTTTTTAGAGAAAAGGAAAATACACCGGATATTATCTATGATGTTGGAGATGTAGGTAAGGAAGCTATGATTAGGGTTTTAGGTGAATCGGCTGCAGATGTAGTTAATAAATTAATTAACATAATAGAATAAACGCTATCAAACGATGAGTATATGTGATAATTTTATATATGAAACCCGGTTATAACACTATTATTGACGGGTGTTTTGGTTTGAATAATGACATTTCTTATCTTAGAGATAAAATTGTTGAGGCTGTTGCTGAAGGTTTGAGGAGAGCAGTAACTATACTTCCACCTGATGTGAAAGAGGCGTTAGAGAAAGCATATAGAAAGGAGGAAAACGAAGCTGCTAAAGCACAGCTTAAAGCTATACTGGATAACGTTGAGATCGCTAGGAAAACTGGTAGACCTATATGTCAAGATACTGGTTTAATCATCTATTACGTTAAGGCCGGTTCGAAATTTCCTCTATTAAACGAGTTAGAGAAACTACTCATAGAAGCTACTAAAAAAGCTACTAAAGAGGTACCTTTAAGACCTAATGCAGTTGATCCTTTTACTGGTAGGAATAGTGGAGATAATACTGGTAGATATGTACCGTTTATTCACTGGGAGATCGTTGATGGAGATGAGCTAGAGATCAGTGTATTACCTAAAGGTGGCGGTTCAGAGGCTGTCGCTGTATTAAATATGCCTCCACCGGGTAAGGGTTTAGCCGGGGTTAAAGAAACTGTTATTGAAGCAGTTCTAGCAGCGGGTGCTAAACCATGTCCACCAACAATTGTGGGTATCGGTATTGGTGGTGGAGCAGATATAGCCACTATATTAGCTAAGAAAGCCTCTTCTCTCAGAAAAATAGGTTCAGAAAACCCTGACCCAAAAATAGCTGAGCTTGAGAGAGAACTCTATGAAGCAATAAATGAGCTAGGCATTGGGGCTATGGGGCTTGGAGGTAAACATAGTGTTTTAGCTGTCCACATAGACTATGCTTATAGACACCCAGCCACATATCCCGTAGCTATTGTTTTTCAATGCTGGGCTGCACGTAGAGCATTTATCCATATAAAACCAGATGGCTCATACTCTATAACACAATAAAGGGGGTTAAAGAAGATGGCTACTTATAATTTAAAAACACCTATTAGTCGAGAAGAGATCGAGAAACTACGTGTCAGGGATATAGTTTATGTTACTGGAACAATAGTTACTGCTCGTGATGCAGCACACCGTAGGATGCTAGAATACGTTGATAAAGAGAAGAGTTTACCGATAAATCTGGAGGGTGGCGTGATCTATCATTGTGGACCAGTTGTTAAGAAAAAGAATAATGAATGGGAGGTAATAGCTGCTGGACCCACAACTAGTGCTCGAATGGAACTATATGAGCATCTGGTTATTGAGAAACTAGGTGTAAGGATCATTATTGGTAAGGGTGGAATGGGTTCTAAAACAGCTGAAGCGTGTAAGAAGTATAAAGCAGTTTATACGATATTTACTGGCGGAGCAGGTGCTTTAGCAGCTAACGCTATTAAGAGAGTTGCTAAAGTAGAATGGCTTGACTTAGGTATACCCGAGGCTTTATGGGTTTTTGAAGTCGAGAACTTTGGACCCTTACTAGTAGCTATCGATTCCACTGGTAGAAACTTGATCCAAGAAACAATGGAGAATGCACTGAAGAAAAAAGACGAGATCCTAGCCAAGCTAGGTGTTAAATAGTTGCAAGTAGAGGCGGAGATGAATGGAAGAATCACGTATAGGAGTTTTTATATGTCATTGTGGAAGAAACATAGCTGGCACAGTAGACATTAAAAAAGTTGTTGAGGAAGTAAAGAAGCTGCCGGGAGTCGTTTATGTTAAGGACTACATATATATGTGTTCCGATCCAGGACAAAAACTAATAACGGAGGCTATTAAACGTGAGAAATTAAATGGTGTAGTAGTAGCTGCTTGTACCCCTTCACTACATTACGAGACGTTTGCTAGAGCAGTTGAAGCTGGTGGATTGAATCGTTTTAGATACGAGATGGCAACTATACGTGAACATAGTAGTTGGGTTCACTTCCACGATAAAGAGGGTGCAACTGAGAAAGCGATTAGGATCATTGCAGGAGCCGTTGCTAAAGTTTCACAAAACAAACCATTAGAGCCTATACGTGGAAAGGTTACTAAGAAAGTCCTCGTAATAGGTGGTGGAATAGCTGGCATGACAGCTGCTCTAGACTTAGCAAACGCTGGTATCCCTGTTATACTCGTTGAGAAAAGCCCAACGATCGGGGGTAAAATGGCTATGCTCGCAGAAACCTTCCCCACACTCGACTGTGCACAATGTATCTTAACACCTAAAATGGCTGAGGTAGCGAGACACCCTAATATTAAGCTTTATACCTTATCTGAGGTTATCGATATAGAGGGTTTCGTTGGAAACTATAGAGTTAGGATACTTAAGCATCCACGTATGGTTGATCCGGATAAATGTACTGTTTGTTCATTTTGTGAAAGAGTTTGTCCGGTTAAGGTACCGAATGAGTTTGATCGTGGATTAAGTATGAGAAAAGCCATATACATACCGTTTCCACAAGCTGTTCCCTCAGCATATGCTATAGATACTGAGCATTGTACAAAGTGTGGTTTATGTGTCAAGGTATGTCCAGTAAAAGCTATTAATTTAGATGAAAAAGAAGAGATAATCGAGGAAGAAGTTGGTGCGATCATCGTAGCTACTGGTTATGATCTATATCCTGGTGAGAGATTAAAAGAGTATGGATATGGTAAGTACAAGAATGTAATTGATTCGCTTCAATTCGAACGATTACTCTCAACAAGTGGTCCTACTGGTGGACAAATAGTTAGACTTAGTGATGGTAAACCGGTTAAAGATATAGTGTTTATACAGTGTGCTGGTTCTCGTGATGAAAACCACTTGCCCTACTGTTCAAAGATCTGCTGTATGTATACAGCTAAACATGCATTATTGTTTAAAGAACAAGTGCCAGATGGAAATGTATATATCTTCTACATAGATATACGTGCAGCTGGAAAGGGATACGAGGAATTTATAAAGAGAGTGCAGGAAGAGTTCCATGTAAACTATATTCGTGGAAGAGTATCTAAGATCTACGAGGATGAAGATGGTAAACTCGTAGTTATAGGCACTGATACTTTAACTGGAGAAGAACTAACTATAAAAGCTGATCTCGTAGTATTGGCTCTTGGAATGATCCCCACACTCGATAGGGATTTAGCAGCTAAATTGAAAGTTCCACAAGATGAATATGGTTTTGCACAAGAAGTACATCCTAAGCTTAGACCAGTAGAAGTAGCTACAACTGGTGTTTTTGTAGCTGGTGCTGTTCAGGGACCCAAAGATATTAGTGAAACAGTTACACAAGCATCAGCAGCTGCTTCTAAAGCTTTACAAATGCTATTATATGGTGAAATAACACGTGAACCAGTGATCGCGGAGGTTGATCGTGATCGTTGTAATGGTTGTAGAATATGTGTATCTATATGTCCATACGATGCTATATCAATGGTTGACGGTAAAGCTAAGGTTAATGAACTTGTATGTGAAGGATGTGGAGCATGTGAAGCAGCTTGTCCAGTAGATGCTATTAAACTACGTAACTATACAGATCAACAGCTCCACACAGTTATAAAAGCTGTTCTCTCAAGGTGAAAACATGAGTTGGAAACCTAAAATAGTTGCATTCTTCTGTAAATGGTGTGCTGGTTCAGCAGCTGATTTAGCCGGTGTTAGTAGGTTACAATATCCATCAAACATTATACCGATAATCGTACCGTGTACCGGGAGGATAAGTGCGCGTAACATCATCGAAGCTTTTATGAATGGAGCTGATGGAGTATTGATTGGTGGATGTCATACACCAAATGATTGTCATTACTTAGCCGGTAATTTCAAAGCATTCAAACGTGTATATTTATTGAAGAAACTACTTAAACAAGTGGGGATCGAGCCCGAGAGATTAAGAATTGAATGGATAAGTGCTACTGAAGCAAAGAAACTCGTCCAAGTAACGAATGAGTTTGTTAAGGAAATAAAGAAACTAGGTCCTTTACATAGAGGTGAGTAGGTTTATGGGTAAGATGAAAATAGCTATTGTCTATGGAGCTATATGTGGCGGTTGCGACGTAGCTATTGTTAATTGGGGTGAAAAACTAATAGATATAGCTAAGAAATACGATATAGTTTATTGGAATGCAGCCGTTGATTCTAAACTAGAAGACTTAGAAAAGATAGATCATATTAATATAGGAATATTCATGGGTTCTATAAGAACAGATCTACACGTTAAACTAGCCAAGCTCTTAAGGAGTAAATCAGATATAATCGTAGCATACGGAGCATGTGCATCTTATGGTGGTGTACCTGGACTAGCTACTCTAACTAGGAAGGAGAAATTAATCAAAGACCTAGCTTCAACTATAACAACAGAGAAAATCGAAGAAGAAGACATACCTGATCCAGCAAAGATCCCCGAGCTCCTAAAAACTAATTATGCATTAATACAGATAATTGATCCAGACATAATAATACCTGGATGTCCACCAAGCAGTGTTTCAAACGAAGAACTTGCTAAATTCCTACTAGAATACCAAGAAGGAACTAGGTTAAAAGAGAAAATAGTATTTGGTGAGGAAAACTCGTTATGTAGTATATGTCCACGTAGACCAGAGGATCTGCACAAGATCAAAATGCCTGGAATTTATAGATTATATGAGGTAAAACTTGATGAAAACAAATGTTTCTTAGAGCAGGGAATAATCTGTATGGGCCCAGCCACACGAGCAGCTTGTAAAGCTCCATGTATTAAAAATAACCATCCATGTGTAGGATGTATGGGTCCAGCGCCTGGAGTCGATGATGTTGGGTTAAAGTATATATCTTCAGTTGCATCGCTTGTCATGGTTGATAAAGAGAAGGAAATACTAGAGGAAGGATTAGCTAAACAATTAGATAAAATAGTTGATCCTATTGGTGTCTTCTATAAGTACACATTATCTAACTCCTTGATCGCGAAACTAGCCAAGAAGAGTAATAAGAGGGATGAAAAGAAATGAGTAAACGCTATATATTAATAGATCCTGTTACTAGGGTTGAAGGAGAAGCTAGAGTAGTAATTGTAGTTAATGGTAAAAATAGTATTGATGAAATATACTATGAAATACTTTCAACTAGAGGATTTGAATCATTCTGTATAGGTAGAGCTGTAGAGGAGCTTCCGAGAATAACTTCTACTATCTGTGGTGTTTGTTCGTGGGCTCACCACGTGGCATCAGGTAAAACTCTCGATAAACTATTTGGTAGAGAACCACCTATTACTGCTAAGAAGATCAGGGAGTTAGCTTATTATATGCAAATAATAGATAGCCACCTACTACACTTCGGTGTCATGGCTCTACCCGACCTAGTATTCCCTGAAACAGATCCTTTGACAAGAAACATTATTGGTCTACTTAAGGTAGAACCTAAAATAGCCTCTACTATACTGGGTACTCGAAGATATATTAAACAAATAGAGAAGATCTTCGGTGGAAAACCGATCCATGCAGCATTCATGATACCGGGTGGTGTAACCCGTTCTCTGAAAGAAGAAGATGTAGAGAAGCTTAAAGAACAAGTTGGTGAACTTAAAAAACTAATTATAGACATACTAGATTTCTTTAAAAATAGGATAGTAAAGTCTGAATTATACCAGTCATTACTGAACGATGAATCCTATATGCTAAAGACTTATTACATGGGTTTGATCGGGAGTGGTAGGGAATTAACGTTCTATGATGGAAAACTAAAGATCATCGATAGTGAAGGTAGAGAGATAGCAGTGTTCAATGTAGACGATTATACAGAATATATAGCTGAATATATGAGTAATTGGTCTTATTCGAAATTCCCCTACCTAAGGAAACTGGGATGGCATGGATTCGACGAGAAATATATTCTTAGAGTAGGTCCACTTGCACGCATTAATGTTGTAGATAAAGTTCCCACGGAAATTGGGGGTAATGAATACAAAGAAATGATTGAAAGCTTAGGCGGTAAACCTATACATAATACAATGGCTTATCACTGGGCTAGAATAATTGAAATAGTGTATTCGATTGAGCGTATGGAAGAAATGCTTGATGACCCAGATCTGTTGTCGAAAGATACTGTGAATCTTGAGGGAGAACCTAGATATGAAGGAATGGGTGTTATTGAAGCACCACGTGGAGTTCTAATACACCATTATAAATCAGATGAACACTTCATAGCTACTCATGTAAACATTATAACGCCTACAACATTCAATAACGCCGCTATTAATACCGAGTTAAAGAAAGTAGCTCGGAAACACTTGGATCTAACTAATGGAGATCGAGTTGAATACAAAGTATTGAATAAACTTGAAATGAGTATAAGAGCATATGACCCATGTAATTCCTGTGCAGCTCATGTGATTGATCTTTCTACAAGCGATGAATTCAAAGTTTTGATTATTGAGAAAGAAACTGGGAGAAAAAGACTTGTTAAGTACAAGGTTGTATAGGGGGTGTAGAGTTCTTTGTCTAATGAACTGTATAGGAAGATTGTTGAGATAAGTGGTAGAAACCCTTATCTATGCTATCAATGTGGAACATGTACAGCTGTCTGCCCCGTAAGTGTATTTATGGATGTAAAGCCACACCAGATCATCAGATACATACAGTTGAAAAGGATAGATTTAGAGAAGCTAAAATCTATATGGACGTGCTTAGCGTGTATGGCTTGTGTAGATCGTTGTCCTAGACACGTTGATCCAGGTATCATATTTGAAGCTGTTAGAAACCTCGTGTTAAGGAGGGGAGAGGATGCTGTTGATTACTTCAAGTTGAAAGATCTAGATAAAGTCCCGACGATGGCTTTAATAGCGCTTTCTAGGAAGATGACCGGGTGATCTGGAGTGAAACTTTTATATTATCCAGGTTGTACTGTAAAAAGAAACGCTATAGAATACGAGAAATCCTCTTTAGCTGTACTAGAGAAGATTGGGGTTAATGCTCTTGAACTAGATAAGTGGTATTGTTGTGGAGCGCTATACAGTCTCGCTATAGATGATCTTATGAAACACTTAGGTGCGGTCCGCACATTAATCTACGCACAAAAGAAATCACGTGAAGAAAACACTAGAGACTTACTAACAATTTGCCCTATGTGTTTTAATGTTTTAAAGAGGGTCAATAAGATGTTACGTGAAGAACCAGAAAAACTAGAAACTATTTCTAGTTTCATGGATGAAGAGGAACCATATAAGTTTAATATTAACGTGGTACATATAATTGAGGTGTTGAACAAGAAAATAGATGAACTTAAAAAGAATATTATTAGGAATACTGGTGATACTGGTGTATCAGTTTACTATGGATGTACAGTGCTTAGACCAAAAGAGATAGGAATAGATAACCCTGAAGACCCATCTATTATAGAAAACTTACTACGTAAATTAGGAGTTAAAGTTGTAGATAATCCTTATAAATCAATGTGCTGTGGTGCATATCATATACTCGATAAACCAGAGTTAGTATACAATAACTCCAAAACAATTGTAGAGGAAGCCTATAAGAGAGGAGCTAAAGTCATAGTAACAATTTGCCCTCTATGTCTATATAACTTGAGAAAAACGATAGAGACTTTTGATAAGAAGGTAGATGTTAAGATCATATATTTAACCGAGCTCTTAGCATATATGCTTGGATTAGATCATGTTCTCGATAAAGAATTGATTGATTTTTTCAATACAGTTTTTATACATGATACAAAAATAAATAACTCCATGAGGCGGGAGGCTTGAGTACTGAGAAAAAGACAACTAAAACCCGCACGGTAAGGATCTACTTCATGGGTAAAGCCTATGATGTACCTCAAGGACTAACTATTATGAAGGCTCTAGAGTATATAGGTTATAGATTTATACGTGGTATTGGGTGTAGAGGAGGTTTCTGCGGAGCTTGTGCTGTAGCATATAGGTTAGCCGGTGAATATAAATTACGTACGGGACTGGCTTGTCAAACTACCGTTGAAGATGGTATGTATATAACACTACTACCGTATTCACCAATGGAGAAACCTAGATATAATTTAGAGGAGATGAGGGGAGAAGCTGGTTATATATTAAAGATTTTCCCAGAGATTGCTCGATGTGTAAGTTGTAATTCCTGTACAAAAGCTTGTCCTCAAGAACTAGAAGTTATGGATGCTATACAAGCCATCTTAAGAAATGATATTAAAAGAGCAGCCGATCTAATATTTGACTGTATATCTTGTGGATTATGTTCATTAAGATGCCCAGCCGAGATTAGACATGTATATGTATTCCAGTTAGTTCGTAGATTAGCTGGTAAGTACCTACTACCTAAAGCTAAACATTTAGAAGAGAGAATAAAGGAGATCGAGTCTGGTAAGTTCGATGCTGAGATAGAGAAGCTCATGAAGGCCTCGATCGATGAGTTAAAGAAACTATATATGGAGAGAGATATTGAAAAAGCTTAGCCTCCCATGTGTTTATAGGTGATTAATTATGAGTGAAGGTTACCCCCTTGAATTGCGGAAAGCCATCAGGGTAGTTGAAGAAACACGTGAAGAGAGATTAAAGAAAAAGTATCGAAGACTCACTCTCGAGGAAAGAGATGAACTTGTCAAGAAATGGCATCCAGACTACAGGCCTGATACTAAAAGAGAATTAAAGGTAGGGCCTTCTAGGGGAGCGATCGTTTATAATGAGGTAGCTGATCTGCTAGAAGCTTGGCCTATCGCTGATCCAAGCAAAATTGATTTATCAACTATCGACTATGATGTTGATATATTGATTATTGGTGGTGGAGGAGCTGCCGCTTCAGCTGCCCTATGGAGTTTATATAGTGGTATTGAACCAGACAATATATTGATCGCTACTAAGCTAAGATTTGGTGATGCAAATACTGTCAAGGCTCAAGGTGGAATACAAGCTGCTGATCGACCGGTTGATAGTCCCGTTAGACACTACCTAGACACTATTGGTGGAGGACACTTCGCCAATAAACCAGAGCTTGTACGCGCATTAGTTATGGATGCCCCATTCATTATAAAATGGCTTGAAGATCTAGGTATGATGTTTGATAAGACCGGAGAGGGCGAGATGATCGAGTATAGTGGTGGCGGGGCTTCTCGTAGGAGATTACACTGTGCAAGAGATTATACCGGATTAGAGATTATGAGGGTAATACGTGACGAAGTATTGAATAAAGGGATCAATATATTGGAGTTCTCACCAGCAATAGAGTTGTTGACAGATCCAGAGACTGGAGCTGTATCTGGAGCTGTTCTCTGGAACCTTGAGACTAGCGAATATATTATTGTTAGATCTAAGGTAACGATCCTAGCTACTGGTGGATTTGGTAGATTACATTTAGCCGGGTTCCCGACAACCAATCATTATGGTGCAACAGCTGATGGAATAGTATTAGCTTATCGTGTGGGAGCTAATTTAAGAGATTTAGATAGTGCACAATATCACCCGACTGGAGTAGCTTATCCAGAAGCAATACTTGGTGAATTGATTACAGAGAAATGTAGGAGTTTAGGAGCGCAACTAGTTAATGTTAATGGTGAACAATTCATATATGAGTTGGAGCCTAGAGACGTAGTAGCATCAGCCATTATACGTGAATGCGCTGAAGGTAGGGGAGTATTGACTCCAACTGGTGTATGTGGTGTATGGCTCGATCTACCAATGATCGATATGATTAGAGGGCCTGGTACTATTAAAAAGAATCTACCAGCAATGTATCGTCAATTTAAGAGGCACGGTATAGATATTACTGAGGAACCAGTATTGACATATCCAACACTACATTATCAGAATGGTGGAATAGAGATCAATGTTTATGCACAAGTATTAACACCACAGGGAACACCTATCCCTGGTTTATTAGCGGCTGGTGAAGTGACTGGTGGTGTACATGGTAAGAATAGATTGATGGGCAACTCTCTACTAGACATACTAGTATTTGGTAGAAGAGCTGGTATGACAGCAGCTAGGATCGTTAAAGAAACCTCTAGTAAACCTAAAATATCATTTAAACATTTAGAGAAATATACTGCTGAACTAGAAAAGATCAATGTACCGAAGACTAGGAAAGCACCTATAATACTCCCCGACTATAGAGGAAACCCGGACTATAGAGGAAAGAATCCTTACTTAAAGATACTAGAGATTACCTATTAATAGAAACTGTTTTTATCTATATATATCCATAATTTTTCTCGGTGAACTTTTATGCCTAGTTCTGAAAAGAAGAGAGTAGATTGGTATAAGTTGTCGAATGAACTACACTTAAAATACCAAGGTAAAATAGAGGTTGTCCCTAAAGTACCGGTACTAAAACTAAGAGACTTCGCAATATGGTATACACCAGGCGTTGCTGGACCCTGTAAGAAAATTAAGGAGGCGGGAGTTGATCTATCCTTTGAATATACTCTACGATGGAATTATGCCGCGGTAATAAGTGATGGTACACGTGTTCTCGGATTAGGTGATATTGGGCCTGAAGCTGGTTTACCTGTTATGGAAGGTAAAGCACTATTATTCAAATATTTAGGTGGTGTTGACGCTATACCACTAGTTATCAACGCAAAAGACCCCGATAAATTTATTGAAGTAGTTAAGATCGTGGAGCCTAGTTTTGGGGCTATTAACCTAGAAGATATAGCAAGCCCTAAGTGTTTCTATATCTTAGAAAAACTTAACGAAATACTAGACATCCCGGTATGGCATGATGATCAACAAGGTACCGCGCTAGTTACACTAGCTGGTCTATTAAATGCTTTGAAGATCGTTGGTAAGAAGCTTGATCAAGTTAAAATCGCTTTCATAGGAGCTGGTGCAGCTAATCTAGCCGCGATCAAATATATAAGATTAGCTGGTGCAAATCCTAAGAATATGGTTGTAGTCGATAGTAAGGGAATATTACATCCTAATAGACCGGATATTGAGGAGCTTAAAGAAAAGAATCCATGGAAATATAGAGTTGCTATAGAGACAAATGGTGAAGGGGTAACTGGTGGTATACCAGAAGCTATGAAAGGTGCTGATGTGGTTATAGCTGCTTCAAGACCGGGGCCTGGTATTATTAAGAAGGAATGGATCAAACTCATGAACAATGATCCAATAGTGTTTGCTATGGCGAATCCTGTACCAGAGATTTGGCCTTGGGAGGCTAAAGAAGCTGGTGCGCGTATAGTAGCTACTGGTCGTAGTGATTTCCCTAATCAGATAAATAATAGCCTTGGATTCCCAGCTGTATTCCGTGGAGTATTAACGGTTAGATCTAGGAAAATGACCGACTCAATGTTCTTAGCAGCCGCATACGCTATTGCAAAGTACGCTGAAAAGAAAGGTATTCATGAAGAATTCATAGTGCCTACAATGGATGACCCAGAAATGTTTGTTGAGGAAGCGGTAGCGGTGGCTGAAAAAGCTATGGAGGAAGGTGTTGCTAGAAGAAAGCTCTCACGCGACGAACTATACGATGAGATCAGAGAACTCGTCTATAGACCAAAGAAATATATGGATGTAGCGTTGAAAAATAATCTAATAGAAATACTGCCACCATATTCTAAAGAATAATTTTTCTTTATAATATTAGCTATAAACACTTTTATTCCTCGACCTCATCAGCTTGTTTAGATGAAATTCTCTCAATTTCAATCTTTAGTGGAGATCTGAACCATACATCGTTTTGTATAAATGGAATCTCTATCCCCTCCTCAGTAATAGCTTTCTTTAATAACCACAACAATTCTCTACGAACGATCCATGGAATCATACCTATATTAGGTACCCATACGCGGACGGCTATATCTACACTACTGCTACCAAGCTCTCTAACAAAAACCTCCGGTTCAGGGTTTACCAGAATTAATGGATGACTCTCAAGAACTTTTCTTATAACCTCATATGCTTTCTCAACATCTTCTTTATAAGCAATACCAATAATGAACTCTAATCTTCTAGCAACTAATGCATGATAATTGATTATATTTGATTGGAAAACACTATAGTTGGGAATACGTGTAACTGTTCCATCTAATCCCCGAATTTTAGTAGACATGATAGATACATCAGATACAAAACCCTCAATATCCCCGATTCTAACATAACTGCCTATCTTAAATGGTTTCTCCCACTGTAGAAATATGCCAGAGAATAGATTCGCGATAGTGTTTTGAAGAGCGAAACCAAGGATAATACCTACAATACCACCAGCAACAACAAAGCCAGTAAGATCAATTCCAAGCATACTCAAAACAGTTATTATAACCAAGAAAATCAATACATAGTATACAGCTCTTGAAATAGTTCTTGTTAACGATAGCGGTAGTATTTTAATTAGTGATTTATAGAGTGCTAACCTTATAAACCATGAAAAAATAAAGCCCACAACTAATACTATAATAGCTCTTAATACAGCATACCAATCGATCTGAAAGAATATGTTTTCTAAAACCACCGTTAAAGCCCCCATAACATCTCGGATCTTCCACGTAGTTTAGGGGGTTTAAATCCCTCTGGGTCATTAATTGGTATAGCTTTTTCAATAAATGAACTACCATAACTGATATAAGCTATAGTGGGAGAGGAGATCTCAAATAATATCTCTTGTGTATATGCTTCCCATGAACCCTTAATATAATGTAGTCTCAGTAATTGTGAGTCCAGTACGATCCTACTAACTTTAACCCAACGTTCAAACCTATTTAGAACATTAACTTTTGCAACAGCTTCTCCAAAACCTGGTTTAATTAGATCTCTGTAGATCGGGGAGATATAGTGTCGTGCAATCACACCGTTTTCAACAGTACCATATACACCATATTTTACTTTAAGAGGCGGGTATACATCAATGAGCTCATAACGTCCATTAAGATCATATACATATACACCAATATCTACTGGTAGCTTTAAATATATAGTTATAGAGGAATTGCTCGGTACTATAAGGGGTTGTGTAAGATGTATTGATACATACTTAGTTATAATATAGGGGGTAAACACTGGATAAAGAGGAATGATCTCAAATTTCAGGGGTTTAGAAACTATTTCCTCAGCTTCAACTCTACCGTTGCATAATCTCCGATAAACTATTATTTCCCTATCTATCTCCTCGTAAAAGATTCTACACGGACCAATAGATACTGGTTCTTTCAATTCACCATATCCACTCAAAGTACTAAACACCATTTATCAATCTTGATAACGTCTATACGTAAGATTAAAGATAGAAGTTTAAAAACAGAAACATACATTCTAGTGGGATCGTAGGTGATAGAAAAGCTTGATCAAGGTTAAACTATTACCAGACATGAAAGAATTAATATTTAGAACCGACACGATCAAGGTTGAAGAGCTACTCAGGAAACTAGACGTTATAGATCTAGAATCAATAACTATTTTAGTAAATAATAAACTAGTCGAAGATTTAAACCATGAGATTAAAAGAGGAGATAAAGTTATTTTAATAAGACAAGCAACTGGAGGATAATAACTCAAGAATACTTGCATATAACTTGCATATAACTTGTATATAACTTTCATAATGAAATAAATTCGTACTATTATAGGATCGGTTACGCAAGTTCTTTTTAAGATCATATTTAATTAATAGATAATCAACCAGAGTAATACAAAGGAGCCGCTTATACGGATGAAAATAAAGTGTCATTATTTATAGTTTTCAATTACTACCGTATTTATTGTATTATTCATGGGCATTCATAATTACTATCAATCATTCCAAGCTATTATCCACTCATTTCAGGTGTTATAAATACTACTCTATCCCCATCTTTCAACCTATACTTAGGGTTGTTTATTAGTTTATTATTTGTTAACGGCACAAACACGTAATGCCCTTAAACATATCTATTATAAAATCTCATATCATATCCCCCACCAATCACTCTCACTAAATCCTATAACGTAGAGGTTTTTAGAAGCTCTAATTCGATCATGTCTACCAATAACCTCAGATGTTCTACCAAGGAATACAGCCATAACTCTTAAAACCATATACTACCCCGAGAACTTTTCATTTAGAAACAGTTACTACTGCTTTTCAACATTATCTAAACTATTATAATGGTTTACTACCCTAATTTATAGGATTCAAAGTTTTATAAATACTTAAATTACTACTTTCAATAGAATCAATCTCTCTCTAGAGAAGCTAGTGTTTAGAGTATCCTTATTCATAACATATTTTACAATCGCTAGATTTTATTTCCACTATATCAAAACTATTCGTTAAACCATTATAAACCAAAATCTTATTAGCTAATACCTCACCAATACCAGTTATCAACTTAATTACTTCACAAACTTCAAGAACCCCTAAAACACCTGGAGTAGTAGCTACGACGTTTATTTTACGACGTACTGGTTTTTCAACGTGGAAAATACATCTAAGGCAAGGGGTCTTTCCAGGGATAATAGTTGTTAATTGACCATGAAACCCTTCAACACCAGCATGGACAAGTGGTTTTTTATGCTTAAATGCTAGTTTGTCTAATAAGAACCTTGTTTCCCAATTATCAAGAGCATCAACTATCACATCAACTTGATCAACGAGTCTACTGCCTAACTCTAAAGTAAACTTTTCTGGATAAACAATTATTTCCACGTTAGGGTTTAGTTTAGAAAGTCTCTCTTTAGCTACTAATGCTTTTTTCCTCCCAAGATCATCAACAGTATACAATATTTGACGCTGTAAATTACTTAATTCAACAACCTCGTTATCCACCAATATTAATCTACCAATTCCCGCACTTACTAAATAATAAGATGCCACTGAACCTAAACCCCCTAAACCTACAACAAGTACACTTGCATTCTTTAACTTTAATTGATTCTCTAAACCAATAACACCTATCTGACGATCATACCTCTCGATCTCTTCGTTCGAAAGTTTCATTTCAACCACCGGATTTCACTGGATAAACAATTATCTCATCACCATCTCTTATCAATTCGTCTTCAACTATAACTATGTTATTTTTGATTACAATATACTCGCTACTAAGGAGACCTAGTTTTCTTAATAATTCCCCAACCGTAACTTTATCTACATCGACTTCTTTAACCTCTTCTCTGGGACCAATAATCTTAACTTTAACAACCACAACCATATAACCCCGATATCTGATTTTTACAACTACCTATACTCATCATCTCCATTATATACCTAGAAGTTTTATCTCTTAATTAGACTCTTCTCTACAATATCTATATTCTATATTGTCTCCATAAACATGAAAACAATTGTTTACATCTACTAGTATAGGTGAACTTAATGCTCTAGCTACCATGAATAAATCTACTAAACTTAATACGATCACTGATTCATTAGTTCTCTTATTGCTTAATACCTTTTTCACCTTGATCACTGGAACACCGTATCTCCTACTATAGTAGTTTTCATCTTTAACAATTATGTTCCGAGAATTTAATCCAAGATAAATAAACAATAGTATACTCAAGGGGATTGATAAGTATAGAGTACTTGTTCTTAGTATGAGTATATTAAACCCCATGATCTTATTCTCTATAACAACTTTTTTCGTAGAAGAAACTTCGTTGGATAAACCTGAAGTTTTTATTAGCAATTTATTTTGTTCACTAGAGAATATAAATGAGACGCTGGGTTGAAAAATATAGGTTTTCGAAGAATTCTCATAGTATACGTTGATCACGAATTTTATGTTTAGCGTACATGTATAGGTTGGAATTTTAACACTAGCTTCTTTACTAATGATATTTACAATACGCTTGATCTCTGAAAAGTTTATTGGAAAAACAATAGTATTGTGATCAACGTTTTTTCCCCGATTGGTACTCGTTATATTGATTGGTTTAACCCATTCGCCTATAGTTATTAGAGATTTTATATCATATGATACCTCAATCCCACTGATATTACCTAGTTCTGTTCCTGTGTATACGACATAGTATGGTGTAATTCTTATTGTAGTGTTTTTAACTAAGCTAAGTACAGCTTCATTACTTACAATATACTCTCTATAATCATATAGAAGTGAAGGTTCAAGATAGATCTTGGATTCGATCTTAGCTTCAAACTCTATATACTTAATATTTCTCTCTAATACTTTATAGGGTTTAGTAGCATACGATATGGAGAGTATTATTAAAGATATAACTAGGAAGACTGTTATAATGAATATGAAGCTTTTAGATGAGAATATTTTCTTCAATTTAATTATGTTCAATTATACAATACCTCCTTATTAATAGATAAAATGTTAAGAACAACTACTAACGATATGATGAATAATGCAGCAGATAGATAGTTACCGAAAAAAGAAATCAAGTAGACATAGGGAATCCCTATTAGTGGTATAGTAAGAAATACTTTACCTATAATGTCTTCTTTAGTTAAAAGCCATGGATCAGACTTGTCGAGTGCATCACCCTTTGTAATGATAATTCTTTTATTTTCATTATTTATGAAAATCTTGAATATTCTATGTACAATGATTTTATTATTTGCCATAAACACTATTATATCTCCTTTAGAAACATTCTCTACAGGTTTAGTTACCACGATATCACCCATATTGAGTGTTGGGGTCATACTACCGCTTGATACAACGAATAAACGTATACCTATAAATAATAGGAAACATATTAGTAGTAGGAATGAAGGGAGAATAAGAAAAGATCTGCTTATAATTTTATGAGTCAATGAATAGTTGTATAGTCTAGTAGATTTTCTTTCTCTTACATGCGTATGTTTAATATATATAGCGAGTATAATTACCTGCACAGATATAATGAGTAGTAACAATAGGTATTCTATGTTCTTATCTATAATGGGGAGTATTGGTGATAATTTCTCAAAATATAAGGGTACAAACCGGAATAAAAACACTTGAATGAAACCTAATCTAAAGGCGATCATTGATAAAAGAATATTTCTTGCTAATAAAATCAAGTAGTTGATCAATAACATAGG
>NJDP01000078.1 GCA_002254665.1 Desulfurococcales archaeon ex4484_58
TATAATTATTTAGAATTGTATCATTTAATTTCCTCAATTTTTCGATCATATTATATAATTCATCATACTTAATTAATGAAGAACTAGATGGATAGTATTCATCGTTTCTAACAACTATCGATTCAACTATAGTCCCATTTAACAGCATTAAAAACAGAAATAATATCGATAAGAATCTAGGTTTCCACAAAAAACTCACCAAAATAATATTATTTATTTAAAAATTAATGTTTAAACATGTTATTTTTATTGCTCTAAACATGAGGGCGATTTTAAAATGAAACTTAAGCTTATAGGGATGATTCATTTACCTCCATTACCCGGTTCTCCTGGATACCTAGGATTAAATCTTTCGATCAACGATTATATAGAGTATGCTCTAGGTGAAGCAGATAAGCTTTATCGTGCAGGTTTTGATGGATTAATTATTGAGAATTACATGGATTATCCATATAGTGTAAAGGTAGATAATACCGAAGTATATAATATTTTGGGGAAGATAGTAGAGAGTGTTAAGAAGGAATATAGCTCAATGCTTATTGGTTTAAATATTTTGAGAAATAGTGGTGTTGAAGCAGCTGATCTAATATGTAGGTTTGGCGGAGACTTTATACGTGTAAATGCTTATCTAGAACCAGTATTAGTTCCTGAAGGTTTCCTAGAACCAATAGCACGTTTGATCTGGGATCGTTTATTAGAGCTAGAGTGTAAGATCAAGATCTATGCAGACGTGAATGTTAAACATTCAAAACCATTAATACCATATGTTGACGCGTTATACAATACTTGTAGTAGAGGTTTAATAGATGGAGTGATCGTTACTGGTAAAACAACGGGTGAACCACCTAATCCAAGCGATGTATACATAGCTAAGACTATATGTAAAGATAGAGATGTCTGGGTAGGTAGTGGTATTAGTATAGAGAATATTGGATTATATATTGGATATATCGATGGAGTCGTAATTGGCACTAATATTAAAGAACAGAGGATAACATCTAATCCTATCAAATATGAATATGCAAAAAACTTTGTCGATAGAGTGAATATATTGATGAAAAGGTTAAATAGACAAAAACTATTGAGATAATAGTGAATTCTATATTTTTAATATTTTTAATATCTAGATATATACTCCGGCTCCACCTTCTCTACTAAACATAGAGTTCAATATTTCTCTAGCTTCCTCCTCTGACAACCCAACTGTTCTAACAAGATAATTGTATAGTTTCTCACGACCCCATCCTTCATCTACATGTTTCTTTACCAGATCTACTAGTTCAAGCATTAGTATTTGTTGGTAATATTCCTCTATACCAAGCATTTTAACAGCATCAACTATCCCGCTAAGCAACATAGCTAATGCATCATTGAATTCTTCTTTACCTAAAGACTTAATGCTTAGATCAACATTTAAAGTCAATAAATCTTCGTCTCCTATCAATGAATACTTTACTAATGGTACATTATTTCTACGTAAAAGTTTACGGTATACGATTAATCTATCATTTGTGTTCAACGAGATAGTCTCTATATTTAGTGAGGTTGATAATCTAATAATACCTAATTTATCATCACATGATACGAGGATCTCTGCTGGGAATCTAGGATAAATAGCTTTTAATGTGTTATTATCGATAATACTTACCTCCCAGGGGAAATCAACAAGATTTCTAGCATCAGTACTTCCTTGTTTAAGCCAATCAGCAAGTTTGGGGAGGATCTCATTACAACTCGTCAAATACTCTACACCATCAATTACCACTATAATTAAACAATGTATTATTAACTTAAATAAATTTAGCATATAGATTTAAGGCTAGCCACATAAATCATCTAATGCTTTCTCTAAAGCTTCTAGTGGTTCGTATCCTTTATTGAATACTAGGTCATATAGCATGCTATAGTGTTGTTTTAACTCTCTATAGTACTCCTTGATCAAATTCCATGGAGGCTCTATTTCTTCACCTTCACCTACCCCCAGACAATGAGTATCTAATGCTATTTCATCTTCTTTACTAGGGGATAATGGTATGAAGGGATATATTTTACAACGCATGGGTCTAACGGGGTAAATGATACATGTTGGTAGTTCTTCATTCTGATCTAGGAACGCACACCTATCCCCTAAACCTCGTAGTATAGGGATTGGTATCATGTCCGCGATCACTGCTATTATATACTTACCTCTTAGATCCCTCCAATTAACATTCATGTACTTCGCTATTCTACATATATCGTAGATCGTTAAAGCGACATTAGGCCCTGTTCCACAGCATCTACCACATCGTATACACATATACTTAACTCTATCTCCTTTCCTCAATATCTTGTAGTGTTCCAAGAAGAGACTACACCTAATAGATTGTTATTTACCACATAAACTCTTCAATAAACATTTGGAACAGGGAGGAATATAGCTGACTCTATAGATCAATATTATTTCTTCCTCGTATTCCCTCTTTTTATTTTGTTGCTTCTCCTTTTCACCCATTTATTTTCCCTCAATAACAATGATATAGTTTGAATCTCTATTATATGGTTTTACTAATGTACGTTTCTAAGTGTATATCTAGTGTCTTATTTAGAATAGTTGGTATTACCTCTATTATTTTGGTTGGCGAGACTTTCATATTTTTACTTAATAAGTAATCACCAGCTAAACCATTTATGTAAGCTGCTACGTAAGCGGATACATATGGATCTTTGGTTCTAGCTAGAAAAGATGCTACTAACCCGGATAACACGTCTCCTGTCCCACCTATAGACATGTATGGGTTACCAGTTCTATTATATCGTACATCTATTCCATTACTGATAATATCTATAGGAGCTTTTAACAGGATGGTTGCTTTTAATTTAAATGCTACTCTAGAAACTATTAGACCATCATTTCTAAGATCACCTGTTAACTTTTGATTAGATATTCTCTGAAACTCGCCTCTATGCGGAGTTAATACAGCTTTATTATTGAATACCATTTCATCTAAAACAATTGTTTTCAATGCATCAGCATCTACTACTAGATACAGATTTTTCTCAAGTAGAATAGGTAATAATTTCTTTATAGCTTCAAGAGTTTCTGGCCTATCACTTAAACCGGGTCCAATAACTACTACATGTGGTCTGGATTGCTCTATGTATTCAATAACAATTTTAACATCCTCGACTCCAAGATAAGTTCCTTGATAAGGCAATGTAATGAGTTCTGGTGAATAAGAAGCTATAATTCCACGTACATCGTCCGGTACAATTAAGAAGGCTAGATCGGATCCTGCGGCTAACGCTGTTAACCCCGTTAATGCTGGTGCACCAGTAAATTTATGGCTACCACCTATAATAGCTATTCTACCACATACGCCTTTATGCGCATTTCTAGGTCTAGGTGGGAGTCTATGTATTACATCGCCAGGCCCAACATATATTTGGGCTTCACGTGGAATACCTATATTAGCTACGATCACCTTACCCGTATAATCTGGTTTGTATTGCAGACCAGGTTTTATATCGTGAAAGGTTATTGTAACATCTGCTTTAAAAGCTATACCATGTATTTCACCAGTATCCGGGTTGAGGCCGGATGGAGTATCTATTGCAACTTTAAGTTTTGTTTTAACATTATTAGCCTCCTCTACTAATCCACGTATAGGTTCACGGAGCTCGCCCTTAACCCCTGTTCCGAGTAAACCATCAATAATTATATCGGCATCTTTAAGTGGATCCTTGTTTCCGGGTCTATGTATCTTGATAGAATCTATTCTTCGAACAACTTCTAGGTTATAACGTGTATCCGGATGTTCTATTTCTTTGAAACTATAAGCTGGCAACACCTCAACATTAAAGCCCCTACTAGACAAGTAGCGGGCTGCAACTAATCCATCGCCACCATTACCACCCTTACCGACCATAACAACTATTTTCCCAACATCATCCGACCGATACTGTGAAGCTATATAGTCAGCGATACTCTTACCCGCAGCTTCCATCAACATCTTTAATGGAACACCTAATGCAACAGTATTAGTCTCTAAAACTCTCATTTCAAGCGTTGTTATAGTCAATCCAAACACCCATTAAATACTACAACATTTAGTTAGTATGATGGAATGAAAATAAAGATGTATCGTGTAATGGATCAGGCGAAACCTCCTCGTTCACTAAATCAATGATCACGTCCGTGAGATTCATCATCTCCCATGCATGGTTATAGATTATACTTTAACAACATGCCTCAATGAATTATTGTCTGGAACTACTCTAATATATGGTTTATCCATGTATTCTCTAGAAGTTATAACTAGTTCTCCATACTCCCCGGTCAATACGCATTTACCACTAGAAACTGCACCTAGAGAACTACATGCTTGATAAACAAGTTCTTTCCTCCCAGTCCTCAAACCCGCACCTAGGAGGAGCCACGGTTCAATATTTGTTTCATTCATCTCGCACCTCTCTCCATCTAATTTTAGGTAAAACCAGTAATTCTCGGTATCAATATACTCGATTGTTAGTGGGATAGCTTCTCCATGAACATCTATGAATAGATTATATCCGCCATAATACATTGTTTTCATAAAAGCATCAGTTAAGAAATCACTATTACTAATTTGCCCCATCGAAACCTCTCTACAAACCTTATGTATAATGGAGGAGAATAGCGTATTATATGAAATATTAGATACTACTCTAACAATACTTCTCCCCTTACCAAAAATATTTAATCTAAAATTAGTTAACGGTAAGAAAACTGCACCTCTATATCTACCTAGCTTAAACCATCCTAATACAAGTATTAGGGGGCAACTGATAAGCCAATCGTATCTCCAACTCTCCAAGAAAAACACCATGAAACGATCGTTCCAAAACGTTCCCCTATTGAAACGAAACATCTACTATGTATGGTTATAGAAGAGCCCTTTTATAAACCAAAAGATAAAGGTTTAAGATGAAGAGAATCGGAAGAGGTGGTTTGGACATGAAGTCTCCTCAAATACTAGGTTTGCCCTTGATCATATTAATACTTATCTCTATGTTAGCAGTTACACCAGCTATAACGATAACTCAAAACTCCGATAGTGCTGGAGCAAGTGTAAACGTTACCGCTAGAGTAACGTTTGAGGAATTATTGGATCTAGCATATACTGTTAGAAATGTTAGTTACCCAATGCTTAACTGGTCTATGTCATACAACTCTACACTGGCACACGTAATACTTGCTAGAGGAGATAATTTCTTAGAGAGAGCAGTTAATCTAAGCTCTACAAACACTACTAGAGCTAAAATATTCGCTATGATAGCAGCTATTTATTACGCACATGCACCGGTAACTGCTTATCAGGTACTAGGTAAAACTATACGTGATAATCTAAGTGAAAATCATACGATAACTAATGATACAGTTGAAGCAGTACTAGATAAAGCACTTGAAGTTAAAAACGTATTGTTGAATGCTATAGATGTTGCTGAAAACTACAATGTAACTAAACCAGCGTTAGTAGACATACTAATAGCTAATGCTGATAGCAAGATAAACTATAGCTTGACACTACTACAGATGGGTTATGTAAGATACGCGTTCAGAGCAGCTGTTCATGCATATCACATCTATGTTAAAGCATATGGTGTATTGATTAAAGCAGTATTCATAGAGAAACTAGATCTACCACGTAGATACGGTGAACCATTAACACCAAAGCTATTAATTATAAGATTTGAGAAGAAAATGTTAGAGAGGTTAATGAAGAGACTACCTAGATGGATCATAAAAGATATTATAAAGAAGATCCGTGCAGGAAACATTACCAGCTGGGAGGAGCTAAGAGAAGAGATTAAGAAGAAAATAGAATTATCTAGAGAAATCTACAGAAACGTTTCTATAAGAGTAGTAACTAATGTATTAACAACTGTGATAATATATTCGGTATATGATTTACCACCAGACAATACTACGAGAGAAGGAGTACTAGCTTGGCTACAAAATAAAGGACTAACAATAGGTCCAACAGCAGTAATTAGAATGAGAGAGTTAAGAAGATACCTTAAAGAATTCGTAACAAATATTAGCGAAACCTATAATGTCTCCGGATTAAGACTGCTCAACTTATCAATATACAATCTAGAATTACAGATCGAGGATGAAACCGGTATAGACGTAAACTTAACGATAATATTAAAGATTGTATTAAGATACACTGGACACCATATATTTGGTGGACCGGGACCTAGACATCATTAATGCTATAAACACTGTAATTTAAATTTAATAATTTTTTTAAACCCTTTTATATAATTATTTTTTATAGATAAATTATTTATGGATGAAAATATGAGATATGCTTTATCTACTCTTATTTTACTCTTATTAATTGTTAATGGATTAGCCATGCCAGATATTCATGGAGAAGGAATTGATAAGATAAGCGTGTATATAGCATATGATCCCTACGAAAACATTGGTATAATAGAATACAATGTCACGTTTGATACAATACTAAATAACACTATTATAGATATAGAACTATTCGCGGATAACATTACTCTTATAATAAACGTAACTGATGAAAACGGTGATATCTTATCTTATACATACAATATGGAAAACCATACAATATCAGTACTTGCTAATCAAACAAGAATGATCTCCATAACTTACATGGTTACAAACCTATTCGACGAGATAGGGCCAGGTTTATTCTCCGCATTACTAGATTTAACAATGTATAGTGATATTGATACTACGGTTGAAATAGCATTACCCGGAACATATAATGTATCAATAGAGCCGGAGAATGCTACTATTAAATATGTGAATGGTTTAACAGACATTATACTGTATCAACCCACACTATATGTTATAACAATATGGGTAAGCCCAACAACTACTATACCTACACCAACAACTACTGTATCAACAACACCTACAACCACACCTACAACTACGCAAACAAGCACTCCAACCACAACACCATCAACTACACCTAAACCAGAAGAAGGAGCTCCTATCTGGCTTATCGTATTAATAGTTCTAGTTGTAATAATAGCAATAGTAGCTGTGATAGTTAAGAAGAAATAATCCTTCTCTATTTCTCCCCCTCTCTTTAAATTAGTAGAGTCTATGATAAGTTATTTAGTATCCTTAATAGAGAATATTTTCCGTTAAAGAGTGGTGTGTGATTTGGATAGGAAACGGTATGTACTAGTAGTATTCTTAACGTTAATAGTATTTTCCAGTATATATTCTACTCTATTGTATTCCCAAAAATTTTCATCTATAATTATAGATATGTATTATGATGTATATAATAACGTAGGCTATGTTAATCAGACAGTTATATTAGACAGAATTAGCGGTGAACCAGAAATAGTATCGATCCCCTTGATAAAAATAAAAGAGGGTGGTAGATATGAAATTGTATCTATTTATGGAGATTTAGATGGTAACCTTACATATGAGATGAAGACTAATGAAAACGTCTTGCTTGTATTAGTTAATAGGTCTAGAACAATACATATTGATTATCTACTATACAATTGTTCAACAGAGATCAGTGTTGATACATATA
>NJDP01000079.1 GCA_002254665.1 Desulfurococcales archaeon ex4484_58
AGCTTCTCTAGCATGTTTTAATCTTTCAATTGCTTGTTTTAAATTTGAACGTGCTAATGTAAGGTTATTCAATAACGATCTCCTCTCCTAATCTATAGTTTTTCTTTAATCTCCAATACCATTTTTTCCCAATATTGATCCTTTCAGCACCTAACTCTTCGAGTTTCTCTGCTAAGTATTTCAATAGATTCTCTATAAAACCCTGTTTATCATATACTATTATAGAATCTATAACCATATCAAGCATTATCGGTGGTATTTTTCTGGCTTCTTCCGGCGTTAATATTATCGGTGATAATGATACATAATATCCTTGATCAAATAATTCATCTAAGAAACTACTTATCTGTTCTTCTGCTTTTTCAAATAATCTAACTCTAGATCCTCTAGATCTAGGAAGATTTCTAGCTATAATTAAAAGATCTAGATCACTATCTCTCCTAGCTTCATCACGAGCAACACTACCATAAATAATGATTGAAACAAGGTTTTCTCCAAATACTTCCCTGAGAGCTTCTACTAATTTATGAACTAGGGTTTTATATGGTTCGCTTAAATTCTCTAGTCCTTTTCTCAAACTATATGACACCATATTGTTGAATCTAATTTTTCTTCCATCTCTCTATAGATATATTGTTATAATATTTAATTAATCAATACTCTATATTATTTAACCTCGGTATAGCGTTGTAGTTGTGGTGTATTAGGGTTGGGTAAGAGGAAGTTTTCTATTGAGGATATTCTTAAGCTTCGTAGATTCGGCGATCTAGATGTTTCTGGGAGGGGAGATGTAGCATTTACTATTTCATATAGTGATCTTGATAAGAATAAGAATTTGAGCGAGATCCATATTATTAGGAGTGATGGTGTAAAAGCTTTTCTTGTTGGTGAAGGTGATTCTAGTCCTCGTTGGAGCCCTGATTCTAAATTATTAGTTTTCTTGAGTAGGAGAGGGGCTGGTGAAAAGGATAAGGGTATCGGGGTTTTTGTATGGAGTGGTGTTGGTGAACCACGTAGGATTATATGGTTTAAGTATGGAGTTAATGATTTGAAATGGTTTGATTCTTCTGAATTAGTTGTTGTTACACCTACTCCACGTAAGGGTTTCTATGATGAGGATGAAGATTATATTGTTACTGATAAGCTTCCAGTGTGGTTTGATCGGAGGTTTTAATTATGCTATTAAGATAGTTGAGGTAGATTCTGGTTATACAAGTGATCTTGTCGTTGAGGAGAATAATATTGTGTCTCTCGAGGTATGTAATGGTAAAGTATACTATGCAGTTGTTAAGGATTGGAGAAACCCAACTATACATAGGATCGTTGAGGTTGACCCTATTGGTGGTGATAAGAGAGTTGTTGTTGAAGATTATAGTGTTAGTTCTCTTAAATGTATAGATGGTAAATTGTATGGTTTAATGCATAGACAAGAGATTGGAATTGCTAGTCATTATAAATTATGGGTTATAAGTGATAAACCAGAGTGTATATCATGTGATCTACTAGATAGAAACATTTATATGATCGGTGGAGGTTATCGTGGTGGAGTAGTAGTTGTATATCCGGATTCTGGTTCATCTAAACTAGCAATTATCTATAAGGATCGAGTCGAGGATCTAGTCTCTGGTAAAGTATATGTTCATCAAGCTTGTTCGAACAATAATCTAATATACTATGTATTATCAACACCTACCCAGCCCTACGAGCTATATAGGTATAGTGGTGGTGGAGTTGAGAAGATAACGAGTTTCAATGAATGGGTTGTACGTGAAACTAAACTATATGAGCCAATCAAGGAATCAGTGGTTGTTGAGAACGAGGAGATCGATGGATGGATCATGTTACCGGGGGAAGGAGACAAGCCTTATCCCTTAATCCTCTACATACACGGTGGACCTAAGGGTATGTATGGATACATGTTTCATCCAGAAATGCAGTTAATGGTTTCTGAGGGTTTTGCTGTAGCATATGCTAATCCACGTGGTAGTGATGGTTATAGTGAAGAATTCGTTGATATACGTGGTCGGTATGGTGTTGATGATTATAAACAACTGATTATCTTCCTAGATCATGTGGTTTCTAAGTATAGTATTGATAGAGATAGACTTGGTGTTACTGGGATTAGTTATGGTGGATACTTAACTAATGTAATGATCACTAAAACTAATAGGTTTAAAGCAGCTGTTAGTGAAAATGGTATTGGTGACTGGATAGCTGATTATTGGGCTAGCGATATAGGTTATTGGTTTGATCCAGACCAGATAGGTGGTACACCACATAATAACTTGAAGGAATATATTGAGAAAAGCCCGGTTTACCATGTAGATAATGTTGAAACACCAGTATTATTTATTCACAGTATGGAGGATTATAGGTGTTTCATTGACCAATCACTGGCAATGCATGTATCTCTGGTTATGAAGAATAAAGAGTCTAGAATAGTCATATTTAGTAAGGGTAGTCATGGTCATAGCGTATATGCAGAGCCTAGACATCGTAAGAAGAGATATGAGATTAAATTGGAATGGTTTAGAGAAAAACTAGGTAAAAAACCATAATAGTTTTTATCTAGACTACTTTATTCTCTGACCACGTAGATTCTTTAACCACTCACTAGAAGCTTGTTCGGCAAATGATTTTGTCAATTTAATAGTGTTGAGTAAGTCTTCTAGATCAATTACTTCTACCGGGCTATGAATGTAGCGTGCAGGTATAGATAATACTCCGGCTGGGACACCTTCTTTATTTAATGCTATGATCGATGCATCAGTTGTTCCACCAGCAGCTACTTCTACCTGATAGGGAATCTTTTCTTTCTCGGCAACTTCTATAAGTTTATCAGTTATACCTTTATGAGCTATAAGTCCAGTAGCTGATCTACCATCAGCTATTTTTATAGCTGGGCCTTTACCTAATCTTGTATACCATTGATGACTAGGAGTGTCTGGTATATCACTAGCAATAGTTACGTCGAGAGCTAGTGCAGCATCTGGTGATATAGAGTAAGCAGCTGTACGTGCACCTTTAAGACCAACTTCTTCTTGTACAGTAGCTACAGCGTAGATATCGACTTCTGGTTTCTCGATCAACTCAAATGCTTTAAGCAATACCGTTAAACCCGATCGATCATCGATGGCTCTACCAGTAACACGTTTTTCTCCGAGCTTAACTATTTCGCGGTCAAAAACAGCTACATCCCCGATCCTAACACCTAGTTTCTCAACTTCATCCTTAGAAGAAACACCTATATCTACAAATAAATCCTTTATATCCGGGATCTTCTGCATCTCCTCAGGTTTCAATATGTGTGGTGGTTTAAGACCGATAACTCCACGTATAATCTTACCTTCTCTAGTCTTAATCAATAGTCTCTGGAGAATAAGCGATCTTGGAGGCAATCCACCGATCGGTAGTACTCTTAGAAAACCATTGTCATCTATATGTGAAATAAATAATCCAATCTCATCCATATGAGCAGCTAACATTAACTTACCTTCACTACTCCCTTTCTTAACAGCTACAACATTACCGAGACTATCGATCCATAGTTGATCAGCTGTTTTCTTAAACTCTTCAACAACTATTCCCCGAATAAAGTCTTCATTACCACTGGGAGAGACCGGTGTACTTAGTTTCTTTAGTAACTCATATAGTTCATCTAGACTAGGATAATTAACCATACGTGTATCACCAAAGTATTTATGTTTATGTTTAAGTTTAAATCAATATATTTCCGGTATACAATGAAACCTAGAAATATCTATACTATTACGATAACATTAAGGGATAGATGAGACCCTTAATTATTTCTTAAATACTCTTTTAGGGTCTTTGATCAATAAAATAGTTAGCCAGAGTAGGAGAGCTATATATAGTAGTGTAAATCCAAGTATTGCTGCATCAATACTTATCTCGAAGAATTCTTTACCCTCATTAATCCATCCATATATGTGATCTATGAAAAACATTATTGAAGCACCCCATAGTATTGTCGATAGAAACTTAAGCATATATTCGTCATTTTCAGCGTTTCTATACCATAGAATAGTAGCTATTAATGCTGCATAGCTTAGTATGAGTAACCACATAGTCTTGAATCAAACCTCCTCGTGGTTTTCCCCGTAACACTTATTAATTGGGTGCACTTATTTAAAATTAATGGTGCACAGAGATGGCTTGTTTCCTAGTACCCCTCGGGTTAGGAGTAATATTAGCGATCGTAAAGAAACTCGTTAAAAACATATCTACTAAACTAGATTTATTGATAAAACTATTATTGGGGGGATCATTTATATTAGCAATAGAACATCTCTGGCATGGAGAAATAGTTCCATGGCCTCCATTCTTAACAGCAATGAATAACCCCGCGGAAATCCCGGTAATGATCAATGAAATGCTAATAAATGGTACATTAATGTCAATAACAATAATCAGTATATGGATCTCGACTCAAATAATTAAAAACTACCTAATAATCAAACACCAAAAAACAATTAAGACATCTCAAGTAGAACTCTAATAGAAGCAGTTCAAAACCCTAAGCCCAACTAAAACACTATCACCAACACATCTCTACATATACTCTATTTCTCTCTAAATAAAACATAATCTTAGAAAACACATGGTACTCCATAGGATCAATAATTAGACAAGTATATAGTATTAATAACTACTAAGATATCTAATGAATTAAGAGAATCCCTTAGGTGTAGTTTTTTGAGTAGAAAACGTGTTTTTGTAGGTAGGATTAAGCTTAAACGTTATGGTAGAGTCGGTAGGATTAAGGTGTTAAAGATTGGCGGTAAGGTTGAAGCTAAAAATAGTAGTTAACTCTAGATCGGTTGAGTGTATAGCCCTACTTAATAGTGGATATGAAGCTCCATCACCACAGTTAATGGTTCCTGTTAATCTAGCGAAACAATTAGGTTTATGGCCTCCAGTTAATGCTTTTGAAGCAGAGTTTGATACAGCTGGTGGTGTATTGAAAGCATGGATTTATCCTCGAATAGCTAAAGTTAAAGTTATCGCTAATGATATAGAGTCTAAAGAAGTAGTTACTGATATCGTGGTTTCACCTTATGCAGATGAACCATTAATAAGTGATTTATTAGCGGAAGAACTAGAAATAGCTGTTGAATCATTTGGTAGAGGATTATGGAGGTTTAGATGGGAACCTAAAGATAAAGTTAGAGAGAGTGAAAAGAAGGGATAAGACATAGGGGATCAGATCCGGTAATTCCCATAACTTGAAATATTCGTATCTCTACATAATATTCTCTCTTAGAGCATTAGCGATAGAGATAATATTATGTCATAATAATGAGTATTTCAATGGTGTAGAGGAGTGGATTTACCTGAGAGGTTTTATAAATACTTCTTCTTGGATAGGATCAATGTTATCGAGAGACTATGTAGAGGAGAGAGATTAACTGAGAATTTCCTAGTATCATTTACACGTACAACACCAGCAATAATAACTGATGGACCAGCTGGTTTGAGTGGTAGTATTAAAATGGTTGGTTTTGTTCCGAAGAAAGAATATATTGTTGAGTTTGCCGAGAAAGCATATAGATACGCCTATACCAATAGACCTAAGGATATGAGAGAAACAACTTGTCTTCTCCTAAAAGAATTCTATAACATAAGCTATATAGATACATCAGTGATCGGGGGTTTAGAGATGGGGTTTAAACATAGTTGGACAAATATCCAAGCAACAAAGAAAGCAACACTACTATTTTATACACCACCGGATACTAGCTTTGAAGTTAGATGTGAGGCGGAGATCCGTGATGGTGAAAATGATCCCTATAGGAAGTATCTTAATAGTCTACACGATATATTCCATTATAGTGGTAAGAAAAGCAATTACCCAGCATATCTGTTCAAGATCAAAGAAATATATGACAACTCTAATTCTAGAGAGGGATTCGGTACAAAGATCTATCCCTAACTAAGATCCATCACCTATATACTCAATATACTCTCTTACTCTATGTGATATCTCTACACCACATAGTATTTCTACGAGTTTTAAACCTAGATCAACGGATGCTGATATACCGGCGGCAGTCACGATCCTATCGCTAACCACGATTCTTTCTCTAACTGGATAAGCTCCTAGTTCACGAAGCATATCTATTCGAAGATGATGAGTCGTAGCTTTCCTACCCCGTAACAGCCCGGCTTTAGCTAATATAAGTGAACCAGTACATACAGATGCTATAAATCCTCCTTCTTCATAAAATCTACGAATACTATCTAGTAATTCTCGATTAGAAAAAGATTCTTCAACAAATCTCCTACCACCAGGTATGACCAATACATCACATCTACTAAAATCATCAACTATTTCATGAGGCAATATAACTAATCCATTACCACACACAACTCTATCGGGTCCACGATAAACTACAGTCTTAACATCTAAACCATAACTAGATACTTTACGAACATCACATAAAACTTCATAAACACCAATAAAATCAAGTTCTTCAACACCATTACCTACAAGAATACAAACCCTAAACAAAACTATATCACCTAATTAGATAATTAGTAGACTTTAATACAGTTTCTTTATCAATACACGTATACATTATGTACTAAAATATTTCTAAGACCAGCTAAAGCTCTAAACACATTTGCTTTCTCTCTCGACAATACTCTTTTTCTCTTCAAGTATATCCGCTAACTCTTTATATCTACTTAGTGTAAGTCAATTCATTGATTTAATAATCATAAGAAGACCAAGATCTAGTAGAGCCTGTATAATTATTTGAATTAAACGTTCAATACCTCTATAGCTCTCCTCTGATCTAAGCACTTTTAATAATTCGATAATTAGATCCCGTTGTTCAAGTATTCTCTTCTATTTCTCCAAAATAACTACACTCATTATAGGATAGAGAAAAATCATTATATAATATCTTCTAAGGGTTTATAATAAGATACTATCAATATATCGGAATAGGATGCTCAGAGGTAATTTTATGAAATGGTTATTAAAACAAAGTATTTTGTATGAAATATGTATTGCTTCGATCATAATGGTATTATCTATTACTTCTAGTCTATATTTTAGAGCATATACACTTACAACATGGGATGCCGTACAATTTGCATTAGCTCTCAAAGAATACAATATCTTTGTTCATCAACCACACCCACCCGGCTATATATCGTGGATAGTTCTTCTCAAAACAGTTAATTATTTAGTGGGAGACCCTAATTTATCAGCAATCATATTAAACTCGGTCATTGCTGGATTATCTACATATATAATATATTATATAATGTATATGTTCTACAAATACTCTAAAGCATTCTCTTTACTAGTCTCGTTAACTTGGCTTTTCAACCCGGTTACATGGTATTATAGATCAATTGCTGAAAACTATGTTGTAGGAGTATTCTTTACTCTACTAATACTCACTCTACTATACTTCTATAGAGAAAC
>NJDP01000080.1 GCA_002254665.1 Desulfurococcales archaeon ex4484_58
CTTTAAAAGACTCTAGAAATCCAGTCCATACACGTGGTTTACCCCAAAACCTAATAGGTACATTATAGGTTTCATCCGGTCCAATAGGTACAGATTCATGAACAATATTAGGTAATGAGAACAGTAGTTTTTCTCTCTTCTCCTCCAAAACCTTCAGTTTATTCTCCAACTCTTCTAGTTCACGTAATAAATTCCTAGCTTCTTCAACCTTCTTAGCTCTCTCTTCACCGGATAAACGGGGTATCTCTCTACTAATAACATTATGTTTATGTCTAACCTCTTGTATCTCAGTAAGAGTTTTTCTCCATTCAACATCAACTTTATATGCTTCATCAACAATAGCTGGATCCATATATCTTTTCTTAACGTGCTTCTTCAATTCTTCTGGTTTTTCACGAAGTAACCTCAATATACTCCAAGACAAACTAGTACACCAGATGAAGTATCTAAGCTAACTATGTGTAATTGAATATTAGTATAGAGATTAAAACATTAATCTTAGAAGAAAATATTATTCAGAACTAGTTCTACTACCATACATTGATTTATATGCTTCAACTAAATCATATCCATAACGCTCCTTGAAGATCCTTCTACCCTTTTCAGTCATCATTTCAGGTGTCCATGGAGGATCATATACCAGCTCTATATCAGCTTCTATTCCAAGCTTAGACTTTAACTCCTCAACGATCATCATGGGTATAACGTTTGCTAATGGACAGATCGGTGTTGTGAGAGTCATTTTGATCTTGACATGTTTTTCATCTATAACTTCAATACCATAGATCATACCCAAGTTATATACATCAATACCTATCTCAGGATCAACGATAGTTTCAAGTATAGCTATTATTTTTCTCTTAACCTCCTCTTCATTAACCATAAAAACACACCTTACCAATAAATTTGTTATAGAGTTAAATAAAAGTTATTGAACACTTCTTACATATACAACTCTATCAATACTACTCTCAATTAAACCTAGTTTAGATACCCCACGGTCAATATATAGACTATTTATCTTTATAACAAGTTCTTCGATTTTACTTAATGGATTCATAGTTTCAAGAGTGACCTCTAAATTATTCTTGAATTTGAGCCGGATATATCCTACTGGGAGAACATGCTCTATATAGTTATCCTCACCTTTATATTCGTAGATCTTTATATGATCCTTTATTTCACCTTCTATGGACAATAAATCTTCTATATCGTATTTTTTATCATTTATGTAAATTGTATTATCTGTAAAAACTATCTTTTCATATTCTTGTTTACCTCCACGTTTAAGAGCTATTAATATGAACTCATCCAAACTACATACCCAAATATTCAATAAGACTTGATATAATTAAAAACTTTCAATAAAATTACTCGGATTGATAGATAAACCAGAATACACGTTTCCAGATAGAGTTCCTCTTTTCTTCTCCCTCTTCCTGTGAAGGTGTTAAATAGCCTTCTTCTCTACTTAGAAACATAGCCCATGCTTCAGCATTAGATACTCTAGAATATTTAACAGCAAGATTATAGAGAATTTTTATTTCCCTATCGGACGCGTAGTCGAGTGGTATTCCTTTACACCCGCTATTTTCCCATCTATTATATAGTTCCTCCATAATATCTGAAACAGTAGGGTCTGAGTAGAAAGCTATTTTACGTCCTTGTTCTTTACTCTCATCTATTAATTTAAGAATCTTCTTCTTTTTCTCTTCAATATCCATATCTAACTCTACTCCTCAAGTAAGTCTTCTAATCTTATTTTTTCTAAACGTCCTAGTTTAATCTTTTCTAGAACCCAACCCATTTTCTCTAGAAGTATAAATATAGCTGCTTGTGGTGGTATTACTCCATGTTCAGTTATGATCGCATCTATATATTCCGGCGGAGTGACATCGAATACAGGGTTTAAGACCTCTACATTATGGTGTTTCTCGATCCATTCACGTGGAACGATCTCTGTCGGATCACGGAACTCTATAGGTACAAGTTCACCTATTAGAGTCATTGGTGAAAACTTATAGGATTCAGCAGCTACAAACACACGTACACGTGCTTCATGCGCTGCTAACGCGATCTGACTTGTACCGATCTTATTCACTACTGCTCCATTACTAGCGATAGTATCAGCGCCAATAACTACTTGATCCACTTCATGCATTATGTACCTAACAGCACTATCTGGGATCTGTTCTACTGGTACATTATGTTCGAGTAATTGTCTAGTAGTGATCCTGCCCTGGTATAGAGGGCGAGTTTCTGTGCTATATACTTTCCGGATTTTACCTTGTTCATAAGCTCTAATAATAACTGATACAGATGCTGTGCTATGACAATGTGTAAGTACTATTGAGTTATCTTTAATCCTATTAGCACCATACTCACTAATCTTCTTAAGTGCTTCTAAACTTTCATTTATAAATCTTTGTGAAGCCTCTATAACAGCTGATCTAAGCTCATCTACATTGCCAGAAGCTTTCTCTAAAGCATTCATTACATAAAAAACAGCATTCGGCAGACTAACAGCTGTTGGTCTAGTTGATAATAGGTATTCAGCATTCATAGTCATGTATTTCTTAAAAACCTCGGGGTTATTTGGTCCACTATACTTTTGAGCAGCTAACCCTAATGCTTTAGCAGCTGCTCTAGCGATCTTGCCCGCTCCTCTGATCTTCATAGATCTGATATCTTCACCTATAATCTTAACTTCATCTGGAATCTTCATCTAGATAACACCTCTATCACTCTATTAACTATAATCTCTAGATCTTCAGTTCTAACCGGGAATTCACCATACACTTGTCTAATAATAGCTGGTATTGCTTGTGGAGCAAATAATCCATACTCTGTAGCTAAACCATCTATTAAATGTGGTGGTGTAACATCATATAATGGTACACGCGCTCTATAATTCTCTGGTAATCCACTACGTATTTCCTCATCCATTAAATAGCTCCAATCACCCTCTGGCAACTCTAATAGTTCACCATGAAGTGTTTCATAACTAAACTTGTATAGAGGAGCTATAACAAACACTCTAACACGAGATTCATTAGCAACTAAACATAATAAACTAGTACCAACCTTACCGATCACAGCACCATTGACAGCTATAGCCTCAGCACCAATAATTACCTTCTTTACATTCTTCATAAAAAACCTAGCGGCAGAATCGATTATCAAATAGGTTTTAACCCCTAATCTATCTAAATAACTAGCTAGATCTAAGCCCTCCATTCCCGGCCTTGATTCAAGAACATACACACTAAACCTAATACCTTCATCTACTAGAAACTTAAACATTCTACGTAAACAAACACCATTGCTCATAGTCATTAATACATCGTCATCAACAACTCTATTAGCAGCTATACGTGCAGCTTCACTACAAGCATCTTCGTATCTTCTACGAAGCGTATCTAGGAATTCACTTATACCATTAAACCCATTCTCTAAAATATACCTACCAACTTCGCGTAATAGATTTATAGAAGCAGTGTTCACCGGCCTAGTCTTCTCTACCTCATCATATATCATTTTATAAATCTTAGAAAACGATAGAGGATCACTAGTATTAGACAATAATCTATCTATTACCTTAAAAAGATACTCAGTACTAGACATTCTACTCCGATAACCATGGCGACCTAATTCTTTATACACAATAAATCACCGATTCGTTTAACCATAATAATTATCACCACCCATTATAAACTCAGCTATATTCTCAAATAAACCATGATACCTATTAACATAAACTTTTAATGGTATATCATACGTCCTCAAAGGTTTACCTAGTAAATCGAAAACTGTAGTAGACTTTATCATCCATGGATAACCTCTATAAGATAATAACTCTACAGCTGTACGATACCTTTCTCCACTATAAACAATAGCTTTTCCCGGTCCAATCAAGAATACATAATCTACATTTAAAGAACCGATTGTTGGTGCCGCAACATCATTATATCCCTCTATAATTACTGGTTCATATTCTCTAAAAAACTCTATATAAGAATCTATAACACCATATATTGCTGGAGAACTTAACATTTTCTCTATACTATTAGTATTAGTTTCAATAAATAATGAATTAGAATTCTTGAAATTCATAACTAGATCTTCATATACGCTTCTCAGTTCATTATTCAATTTAGCGAGTGTATCGTTACATATAAAATATAAATGTTTATAGTTACTCTTATCATTAAAGACTCTAGTATATCTTAGTAAAACAGCTCTTTTTCCAACCAATGACATATGTTCAATGTAGCTACGAATAGTCATACCAGGTTTAACGGGATCAACTGGTAGGGTTAACAGGTCAAGAGGAGAGACTAGATAAAGAATATCCGTTAAACCAAATCTCTCAGATACAAGATAAGCATCATGTCCAATCAATAGTTTCTCGTCTCTACTATATAGTAATGTGTCATACTGATACCACCCATCATGTCCTGCAACTGGTTTAAAATAGCCTGGTCTATAACCTTGCTCCTTTAATTTCTCCCCTAAAGCTAATACAAACTCTGTTTTCCCGGAATCGTAAGGCAATAACCCAACTACTAATATCCTCACCAAAAACTACACCATACAATAATATTCTAATATACAATATCTCCTCAATATATGAGAGTTTTAATCAATCCCTATTTAAACGTAAAACTATATTATACTAGTGGGTACGCCGGATAGTTAATTATTTATATCATCTACTCTTTATTGATGATTTATTTGATATCGCCAGTTATTTGAGGTGGATCATTGTGAGAAAAATGATCTATACATACATGTTAATATTATTTATATTGATTTCATCCATACAATTAACTGTTTCTCAACAATCTCAACAACCCAGAACTAAAACTTTACTATTAATAATTCCAGGTATAGAGGTATCTAAGTTAAAGTATGGTGTTCCATTAGAAGAATATATCAATAGATCATCTATAACGATCGTGAAACCCATACCCATATACAATGATCTATACTATGAATTATTAATCCTAAATACTTCATTAGATCCTAAAAAAGTAATCGTACACAACGATACAGTAGAATTCATGAATGGCTCTATTGTAAAACCATGGGAAGCACTGAATTATACACAGATAGAAAATATATGGTCTAATACAACAGTATTTATAAACATTAGATCATTGAATCCATTAAAAAATAATAGAACACTTAATCCATACTTCAACTTAACAAAACAGATACCCCCACAAATATTGGTAGTCCCGATCAACGGCTCTATTAAGTGGAACCTACTCAACACTACAGTAAATATAACATTATCGGATAACACCTTCAGGATCACGCTCGAAGAATATAATATAAGAGGTGTAGTTTTCCACAATGAAACAAATGCTACAGACCATATATTCATAAATGTATCAAAACCGGGTTTAGGAGTACCTATGGGTAAATATCACATAAAATTTAGAATAATAGATTATAACGAGACACACGTAATAATATTTACACTTGGATCAAGAGAAGTTAGTGACTGGTTATCAAGTAGTTTCGGTATATTCGTTAAACCAGTAACGCCCTACATACCATTCGAGTACTTCAAATATATGGGGAAAGACGATATTAAATGGGTTATTGAGGAAGTAATGTCGTTTTATCAAGAAATGATCTCAGTTGCTTATAGATATAAAAACGCTATACTAGAAGTATTTGAGATCCCATTATTTGTAGAGTTACATGAAGCTTATCTTCAAAACTATATTGATGAAGAGCTTATGATTGATCTAGAAAAACTAGTTGTTGATGGAATTAATAAAGTACTGAATATTACTAAACTAAGACTAGGAGAAACAAATATCATTATCTACATACCATTCACGTATAGAGAAAACTCTACCAGACTATTTATAGAGGGGCTATATCCAATAGAACCAGGTCTCTATAGAGTCGAGAATGAGTCTATGATCCAAAACATAACAACTACTCTACTCAAAAATGATATCGAATTCAAAATATTAAACATTAGAGATAAATATTATGTATTCATATATAGCTATGAACATATAATTAATGGATTAGGCGGTATAGATAATGGGTATCTTATAGTATATCCCTCTAGTACACCAGGTCATACGAATGTGGTTATAGATACAGAGAATGTAATAGGTTATATTTCTTCATTAGCTAAAGGCTATGGTATAGGTATGAGTAGTGCGGGTGAAATAATAGAGGATCTCAGATCAGAGATTAAGGATTTAAACGATAAGATCAGAGACTTAAATGGAACCGTGAGAGCATTAAATGATCGAATAGCACGTTTGAACATATCGCTTGGACAATGTAGAGCTAAGTATCTCAACTTATCAAATAATATATCCAATATTATAAATGAATGGAGAGAAGCTAAAGAGAGAGAAAAACAATTAATGATATATTCTATTACAGGAACGATCAGTATTTTAGTAATAGTGTTAACACTATATTATATAGGTAGAAGAGGTTTATCCAAACAAAGATAATATTTCACTCCATATTCTCTCTAAATAATACTCGATTCTTTCACACCCATATTTGTTAAACCAATAAATAATAATAAATGTAGAGAGAAATATTATCAATAGATTCCCTATTAAACCACTACTTTTAAGCTTTCTAGTCAAGATTAATCTCTTATCGCTTAATGGCCATAAAATATATACACCTCGAGGTGTAAGAGCATCAGTTAAAACATGAAGTATCCAACCAGTAAATAATGCTAACAAAGACTTACCTATGAATTCTCGGAGAAAATATGTTTTAAAATAGAGAATTGATAGAGAAAACGATAATAGAAACAATAGGAGGGGTATAACAATGTTATGTAAATATTTTCTATGTCCCTTCCTTAGATCAAAGTCTGGAGTATATCCTCCAATAGCACCCATTAAACCATAGATAAACGCTGTATAATCGCCTCCACCAATCAAGAGACCTACTGAAAAACCAAGGAATACATGGGCAGCTCTATACATTTCGATCAACACATAGTAGTATTCAAAGGTCTGTAGAGGACCACTTCTTCATAAAATCAGTTTCGATCCCGGGGTATTTCTTCATCCCCAAAATATTATTGAGTTAAAAACTACTTAATAAAATAGATTAATAGAATAATTGCACTCCTATAAAATAAGTCTATTGTTTACCCAGATAAAATTCTTGGGATTATATGTTCGGGGGAAATACTTTTTCTCTTTACCAAATCTCTTAATGGGTTTCATTAAATGTTTAAAAACGCGTGGTGGTGGTTCATACCACCCCGGTCTAAGATCCCTCTTAACGATTTGTTTGATCTTCCGGAGATCCCTGCTCTTAAATCCACATTTAGGACATTTGAATCCTTTATTTCTACCCATACTCTTCATTCTCTTACCGCATCTAGGACATAATGGATTCCTTAAAACAACTATAGGGTTAACTCTGATAA
>NJDP01000014.1 GCA_002254665.1 Desulfurococcales archaeon ex4484_58
AGCTGGTACTGATACTACTGTAGTATTTTACGTGATCTTATCGTTTATCATCCTCGTGATCGCGTTGATAGTTGTAATGATATATTCAATGAGGCGTAGAAGGATTTGAAGCCCATACTCCAGATAGCACTTGATATACCAGATATTTATAAAGCTTTAGAGATAGGTGTAAAAATATCTTCTAATCTAGGCTGTAAAAATATATGGTTAGAAGCAGGTACACCATTGATCAAGTCTTGGGGTAAGGTAGGTGTTCGATTACTCAAGGATCTAACTAAATGTTTCGTAGTAGCTGATTCTAAAACTATGGATACCGGTGCTTTAGAGGCAGAAATTTTCTATAATGCTGGTGCTGATGTATTTACTGTTCTGGGATTAGCTGATAATTCAACTATAAGAGAAGCATTGAATAAAGCTCGCGAATACGATAAGTTGTTGATGGTTGATCTGATAAATCATCCCAAACCCTATGAGAGAGCTATTGAGTTAGATAAGCTTGGTGTAGATATCATATTATATCATGTAGGTATTGATGTACAGATGAAAAGAGGTATATCGATAACACATCTAATCGATGAATTAAAGAGATTAAGAAGTGAAATAAACTCTAAACTAGCAGTTGCTGGGGGGATCAAACATGGTGAGGCACGTAGATTCATCGATATAGGTGTTGATATAGTAGTGGTTGGTGGTGCAATCATAAAATCAGAAGACCCGGTTACGTCGACTAGATCTTTCCTAGAGGAATTGCTTGGTTAGAATGAAGGTTTTTCAACTATTTTTTCTAAAATCCCTGACTCCATGACTTTGAAATAACGCTTCTTCTGTTCCTCTAGGATCCTAGATAGTTTTTCATAAGCTAATCTCTTACATTCGCCACACAATATTTCTCCAGCGGTACACTTTTTATATAAATCTAATAGTTCCCGGTCTTCTCTATATAGGAAATACATGTATAGTTGATATACAGAACACTTATAGGGTTCACCACCAAGTCTTCTTTGTTCTTCAGCTGTAGCTCTACCACCAGTTAGTGCTGAATATACTTTCTTCTTAATTACATTGAGATCATCTAATAGAAATATAGCATATTCTGGTCTAGAACTACTCATCTTATTACCATCGAGGCCTATTATGAATTTATGATACATGGATGAAGGTCTTTCTAACCCTAGATCGTTTGAGAAACGATCGGCTAGATCTCTTGTAAGCCTGATATGGGGATCTTGATCAGCACCTACTGGGACTAAAACATACTTGTATCCACCATATTCCTCTAGTTGCGGATGTAGTATATCAGATGCTTGTGTTAGAGCAGCTACTATTTTTCCTGGGGAAAGATCACCATAAATAGCTTCCATCTCAGCTAGGGATATTTTACGTGAAAACATCTGTATCAACCTATAATAGCTTGGTTGTTGCATGGTCTGGAAATAAAACTTCGTCTTCTTAGGGTCTAGCCCCCAAGCTATTGCGTGGGCGATATATTCAAGCCCATAATCGATCGTTTTCTCACGTTTAATTCTTCTAACAACATACGCTTCAGCATCAGCTATCACGATCTTAACATCAACGCCAATACTCTGTAAATACTTTAGTTCCTCGATAACCATTAAATGTCCAAGATGAACATGACCACTAGGCATAAACCCGGTTAAAACAATGGTTTTGTCTCTCCTCTTTAGTGCATCAAGCCATTTATCCATGTCACGGTGTCCAAATATTATTTTACGCGTAAAGAAGTAGTGTGTCTTCGGCAAACGATCAATGATATCTGTTATTGGTTTTATGCCAAAGTTTTCGAATAACTTTTCATAATCAGAAATAGCGAAATGCCCCCATGGATCAAGCTTTATCGACACCACTACACACCTACTTTCTCTATTATTTTATTTTATTTTGAATAACATATACACGGGTATTTTTAACAATAATTCTCATACTACTCCATAAAATCCTACTTATTATAGATAAGTATATGTTCCCACTCCTCTTATTACCAAGTCCTAGATCAACCACCATAAAATAAGCTGGTTTTCCCTCCTCGATAACTAGAGGAGTTTTTCTAATAGCCTTATAACCATTGATCAAAGCTATTTCCAAGAGTTTTAATGGATCAATCCTCTTATAAAGAAGCAATACATAGAGATCAAACCATATGTCAGGGTGAAAACAACCAGCATTATCACTACCTAAAGCAATCGTTACCCCATAATTGAGTGCTTTCTCTATAGGAGGTAGCTTACCGGTAAACCAGAGGTTACTGCGTGGTGTTATAACTAATGGTATTTCTTCATCGGCTAACCTTTTAAGCTCCCAATCCTTTAAATAGATACCATGGACTACATGATCTAACCTAACCCCGTGATCTAATAAATAATGTAGACCACCTACATATTCCATCCACTTAGTCTCCGATACATGAGCTGATACAAGATATTTCATTGATAACTCGGCTAATTCATGCATTATCCATGGAGGAACGATCGTTGGATTAGATATACCTATTCCATTACAATACATGAGTGATCTATCTAATTCCTCCTTCTCCCACATAGAGGGTCTAGATAAGCCTATGTATTCCACATTATATGTAGATAATAGATCAGAGTATATAGTACAATACTCGTATTTTTCTTGATAATCAACTATAACTGGGTATTGGATCAATGCATTTAATAGTTCATCTGTAATCACAGGTTCTTTATATAGTTGTATAAGTGCGTGTTTTAAACCTTTTCTACCAACATAGTTTTCAAGAGAATATCCATAATAATGATCTAAAGCTCTATAGTCACTTAAATGAACATGAGCATTTACTGGTAGAGGTAATGCTATTCCACCACTATATAATGCATCTCCTCGTTTGTTTGGAGTGATCTCTTTAATAAAACCGTTCTCTACATAAATACTCGCAGAACCTATATCTACTAATTCTTCACCATATAATACATGATCTAAGTTTATTGAGAAGCTCAGCGTCGGAGATCCCATCTTCATTTAATCCTCCGTCTGGACTAGGATACATCATCGCTCTAAATTTAATGTTTATATATAGAATTTACTTAAATAGGTGTTTAACTATAACTTCATGAATAAGTGTTAGGGGTTTTGATTTGTAGTGGGGATTTATGGTGAGTGGTGTTTAATATGAACAAGCATATTATTACTTTATTAATGACCTTATTAATTATTTTTCCATATACATCAATCGTATATATGGATAATTCGATTGAATGGAAATATTATATAAAACAAGATGTAGTAACGGATTTTTCATATAAAATAGCACGATATGGTGCTCCAGCTGGAGTATATGATATAGATGTAAATTATAGAATGACTGGAGAACTCGATGTAGAACTGATCCTTACAAATGATACTTTCAAAGTGAAATCTAAATATAACTGTACTGGCGGATGGGTTAGGTCCGTTGGTAAAGACTTGAATAGATTTGAAAAACTTGTCCCCGGTGAGGATCCATGTATAGTGCATAAATATGAAGTTACATATAGGGATATCAATGAGTATTTGACTAAATCGTTTTCTCCAAGTGAAGAGTTAAATAGGAGTCTATCTCGAGTCCACGGTGTTCTTCCGGAGAACACTGTCTTTAATGTAACGGTGAAGTATGGAGGGTTAACAACATATAAGGATCTCTTAACTAATGTATTCTATATACATATGGATTTCAAGGGCTATGGTGCGTCAGGTAAAGTGAGAGGTTATTTCGACGGAGTCACATATGTTTATGGGGGTTTACCTATACCAATATATAGGAACTTAAGTTTTTATATGGAGACTTATTCCTTGGAAGGTAGAATCAGCTATTATATGAAGGAAACCGCGGAGCTCACAGAACATAATCTATCGGAATATATTCAGTACGGGTATATCGAAGTAAATGAAGCTAAGATAATATTAGGGGGTTTTCCTGATGCGAAACTACGAGTTACCGGTTCAAATGGAGATAACAAGTTATATGTAGTTAATGAAGGCAGTGATCTAGGTTTCGTTATAATAGTTTATGAGGGAGGATCAAGTTTAAAAAATAGTACTAATGAAACACCTTCATATTTCATCTATGCGGTGGAGCCTGGTAAAGATAAAACTTTAGAACTAAAAACAACACTGGATCGAGACATAGATGTAAGTTCTTCAACTAGAACCTCAACTAAGAAATTATTCGAGGAAGCATTACCTATGATAATATTAGCTTTAATAGCTGTTTTCATAGTTATAGCTATAATTTATTCTTCAAAGAGAGCACGTAGTAAATAGTCTTATCTTATCCTAGTTGGTTTAGGCATACAAAAACATATATCTTTGTTTATCCTAACAACTAAAAATTACTGAGAGATATGAGCAGGTGTGGAGGGTGTTGTTTTAATTGATTGATTGGATGAAGGTTAGAAATTCGTTATTAAAGGGTTTACCTGTTTTAGTCTTTGATAGTATTGAAAGAGAAGCTGAGACTGATATGGTTTTTTATGCATCTCTAATCGATTATAGTAAGATAGCTTTTCTACGTAGAGAAGCTGGTGGATTAATATGTTTTGTATCAGGGAAACTATTTAGAGAAGTACTTAATCTACCTTTCCTACAGGATTTGATCGTAAAACATACTTTGTTAGCTAGTTTAGGGAATAAAAAACCTAGATACGGTGATCCACCGGCTTTTAATCTCTGGGTTAACCACGTTAATACGAAGACCGGTATAAATGATCGTGATAGAGCTTTGACAATTAGAGAGCTATATGAGGTAGCGCAGCTTATCTATAAGGGTTATATTAATGAAGCTAGAGAGAGGTTTTTAGATAATTTCTATGCTCCAGGGCATGTCCCAATATTGACTTCTCGTGGTTTAAGCAATAGGCGTGGTCATACCGAGCTTGTTGTTGCATTAGCTTTATTGACTGGTTTAATTCCTGCAATAGTTATTGCGGAGATGCTTAGTGAGGGCTCTAGTATGCCTTATGAAGATGCTAAGAAATATGCTCAAAGACATAATCTATTATTTATTGATGGAGTAGATATAGTTGCTGAAGCTGAGAAAAGGGGGTTGGTGAACGATTAGGGTTGGAGTAGTAGATACTACTTTTTCACGTGTAGATATGGCTAAATACGCGATCAAGGTGATAGAGTATGAGTTACCGAAAGCAACTATTATTAGATATACTGTACCTGGTATAAAGGATATACCGGTAGCTGCTAGAAAATTGTTGATCGATGAGAAATGTGATGCAGTAATAACTTTTGGATGGGTTGGACCTGGTTTAGTCGATAAATATAGTTATCTAGCTATGAGCATTGGTTTAATCATGTTACAGATAATGACTGGTAAACATATAATAGATGTAACTGTCCATGAAGACGAAACAAATGACCCGGATGAACTATACAATATAGCTGTTGATCGAGCAAAGAAACATGCTTTAAACTTAGTAAAATTACTTAAATATGGAGGTGAAGCATTAACTAAGTATGCAGGCAAAGGTTTAAGACAAGGATATCCAGATGTTGGTTCATTAAAGGATTAATGGTGTATAGAATGCCCCGTATAGCTATCGTTGTATCCGAGTTCAACTATGACATAACTTATTTAATGCTTCAAAAAGCTCTCAATCACGCAAAGTTCTTAGGATTAGAGGTTGCATATGTATATAAAGTACCTGGTACCTATGAGGTTTCATTTGCGGTTAAACAATTACTTGATAGAGAAGATGTTGAAGGTGTAGTTGTTATTGGTGCTGTGATCAAGGGTGAAACTAAACATGATGAGGTAATAGCTAGTCAAACTGCACGCAAACTACTTGATCTAATGATACAATACAATAAACCAATTGGATTCGGAATAATAGGTCCAAGTGCAACGAGATCACAGGCTCTAGAGAGAGTAGAGGACTATGCTAGGAGAGCAGTAGAAGCTGTAGCTAAACTACTTAATAGATCAAGTATCTTCTCTAAAATGGAATATAGTGGTGAAACTATATTCATAGAGTAGAAGCCGTTGAGAAAACATGCCCCGTATAACGTTAATTAAACTATTAAAATATCGTGAATGGACAGAGGAGCTAGGGAGTAATAGAGAAGGGATTATACAGATTAAACAGTCTACAATTTACGGGATCTTCCAAGAGAAGTTCTGGGAAAAACAATGTTTTGTCCTCCCATTCCGTTTCGACTACTATATAGTTTTAAGTAATGGTTTATCAAAAGAGGATCTAGAAGTTATCGTAAAGGAAACGGAACAGTATACTCCATACGGAATAAAAGCTGTTTCATTAACTCATAAGTACCCTGCAATAGCACAGATGCTTGCTACAAAACTTCTACATAGAAATGATAAGATCATATTTCTAGATGGAGAAGAAGATGAAAATGTAATTGTTCATATTGATCTAAATAATATAACAGAGCTAACAGATCAAACAAGCGTATACGAATCCTATCTAGAGATTTTAATGCTATATTATTACATCGCTAAGTATGTGTTCGAACTAGGGGGTATAGCGAATTATTTAGGTGGAGATAATTTAATAGCTATCATACCATACGAAAATCTAGAGAGGCTATTAAATGTTATTCCTTCCAATGTAAAAGTAGGTGTAGGGGTCTCTTATTATCCGCGAGAAGCATTAAGATTAGCTGCTCAAGCATTATCAACCATTAGGAAGAAAGAAACTACTCAAAACTATCTCGTTCTAAACGATACCTCTTAATCTCGATCAAAATTATTATAAAAGATATGAATACTCCAACTAAATAGACACTATTAAACCAATACTCTGAACCACTACTTATACTTGGTGGAGAAAACTCTGAACCAATACTCGTACCTAATAATGTTTCATTGCCACTACTAGTTTCATTAACGTTGGATACTTTACTATTTGATGGTGTATTACTTACCATATTATTCCCTCTATTACTAACGGTATTATTGTCGGTTGTATTTGTTTTTGAACCTAAATATATTGTTTCTAGTAAGAAACTATACTTGCCACTATGATCCCTTGCAGTGATATTGATTAATAAATATTCATTACTATAATGTTTCAGATCAATTGCTGTTTTCCAACAGGAAATCTTCATATTACTCTCTATAGTTTCATTGATTAAGACCCATTTAACCCCCTTGCTTTCAATATTTATATCAACATAATCCGTATAGACGCCATCGTTCACTCCTATATATAGATAGATCCATTTAAAATAAGGTATTAGTTTATTTGAGATTATAGTTGAATTAATGATTTCTAGGTATGGTTTATAGTTGTCAATTATTATTTTTTCTCTTAAATTATTACTGTTTATCTCCATACTCTCCAAATAAGTATCAGTCTTTATTTCTAATCTATAAGTTATATCAGATACATAGTTCCAGTTATCTGTGTATAGGTAACTATTTATTAACAAAAGCTGATGATCAACCGTACCGTTAATGATTAGTTTACCATTTATGATTTTATTGTTAATGAGAGGATGGTTTTCATAATATAATGTATAGGTTGCGTTTATAGGTTTAAGATATTCGTCAACAACATTTATATTTATGTATAGAGTTTCGAATGGTACATATAATGTTATGTTTCTATCTTCAACGTCTAACTGTCTAATACTACATATTTTTTCGTAAACACCATAGTTTACCTCTACATAGACAGTATTGGAAATAGTAAGTTCAACTCCGTAAAATCTAGCAGTTCCATTTTCGTCTGTGATATTACTCCATGAAGAGCTTGAATATCGAGACGGTTTTACTATTACTAATGCGTTACTAAGAGGTTTATCATCGGCCGTATAAAGAGTTATGGTTAGATTTATCTTTTCAACTGAATATATTGTTGGAACTATAAATATTGATCCAAGCACTACAAATAAAATAAGTATCATAATTTTATTATACATGTTTTCTACCTATCGAAATAATATCCTACATAGTTATGTTTAGTCTTATACCATAATATATTTAAATCTTATAAATCGTTATTTTAACGATTCACTTAGCCATTTAAGGTATTCTTTATAACCAGTAATTATAGGTAAAGCTATGATCTCCGGTACTTCATAACTATGTATACTCTTTACTTTCTTGACAAGTCTATCGAATACATTAATTCTCGTCTTCACTAATAAGAGTGATTCACGTGAATCCTCTATTTCTCCCTTCCACCAATAAATACTCTTGATATTATCAACTATATTTACACATGCAACTAATTTATCTTTAACGAGTTCACGTGCTATATTCTCTGCCTCTTCCCTATTAGATGCTGTGATCAATACTAGTATCCATCCACCTTCTAACATATATGCCCACCTATATGAGGAGTTTATCAGTTTAGGGGCTATTTCATTCCCATTTATGGGTCAACGGTAATACCATTCATCACATTCCAGTAGATATGATTATTTAATTTCTATCTTCTCCCATGAACGATTTTTTCTATTAATTCCTATATATACATTTATTATTCGTAGACTTTGTTGTACCTCTTCAATATAACTACATTTGCTCACGATCTTAGCTCCATTATATAGTAAAATAATTATTCTTTTGAAGTTTCTACGATCACAGTCCTCAGTATACGCTTTAATAGCTAATCCATTCATAGCAAGAGCTTCTAGATACTGTAGTGTACAGTCTTCGTAGCATGTAATATATTGTGTTAATTCTTCTTCACTCAATACAGTTAACCTCTAATTCTACGTACTATTATATTTTCTTCTTCAATTCTACTTAAAACCTCTTGGTCTAACTTAGGACCAGAACCATAAAGTATTATTACGGGTTTTAAACCTAGTTTTTTACATTCTTCTAAGAAACTATTCAAAGAATCTAAATCATAACTCTTCTTCTCATACAATACATGTATACCATACTTTTCCCTATTCTTAACAGCTATTATATGTACTCCATTACCATTAGATCTTATCCTAACATTAAAACCTGCCGCTACATATCTCGAAGCAACCTTGTATTTAACACTTTTCTTCTCTAAAAACTTATTTATCAAAAACTTTTGTCTAGCAGTAGTCATAAATGCTCCCTCCCAATCTTCTATGTTTCTTTAGAGTCTTAATGTAATATGATTATGTCCCTCCCTTTTTAACTATAATTCTGCAAAATTAAGTGTTTGAAGAAGATTAGGTGTATGGGCTATGGTTAGTGATTGGCTTAATAGACGTGAAGAAACTATTGGTGATAAACTTAAGTCTTGGTTTAAAAATGATCGTGAGCCTATAGATAAAAAAGCTATACTTGCTCATTATAGGATAAAAACAGCTATTGGTAGAATTACTGGTTACCTCGATAAACTTGAGCAGAGAGATAAGGAGTTATTCCAGGTTATAGTTGAGTCTTTAATGAAGAGAGATGAACGTAGAGCTAAAATGTATGCTAAAGAGCTATCGGAGATTAGGAAAATATCAAAACAATTAATAACAGCGAAATATGCGTTAGAGCAGGTATCACTTAAACTAGAGACATTCTTAATATTTGGTGGTGCGGTTAAAGAACTTGTACCAGTGGTTAATGTTATGAGAGAAGCAGTAGAGATAACCAAGACTGTAGCACCCGATGTATGGATCGAGTTACAATACGCTATTAAAGAGTTAGAAGCATCAATGTCTGCTGGAATAGCTGATATATCAACAGAGCTTGATATCGGATTGGACGCTGAAGCCAAGAAGATATTAGAAGAGGCTAGGATCGCCGCTGAGCAGAGCTTAAAGGAGAAATACGCTGAATTACCGAAGATGATCAGTGAAGAGCCTTTAAAGACTGAAGAAACAGCATAGAGTATTTCTTAAAAACTTACTACTATGTTTTTAGTTCAAATATTTCTTATTTTCAATTCATCAGACATAACCCTTAATAGAGCATCTCGAGAAAATATAGTAGATTAAGATGAAGAAACTATTTTATACTAGCTCTTAATCTCTTCTCAGTTAATGGTAACATATAGTACTCTATTATTTTACCGAATGATTTCATAATGTATCTGAGTTCATTGAATTTATTTATATAATCTTCAATATTTCCGGGATCAATTGATACTTTAATAGTTAATAGTGATGCTTCAAGTGATGCTGTACTTATTTTTACGGATAATTTTCGCGACTTTACATGTATTTCGTCTTTTCCACTATCATAGGATATAATGATGTATTTTGGTTTATTACGTATTAGTACGAATCTATCTTTATGGAATACTATATAGAAGTATTTACCGAAATCCACAACACTATCTACATCGGTTTCGTCACCAATTCTCTCAGAAATACTCCTTAAAATTCCATTAATATATGTTATTAATTCATTTAACCTCGAAGATATACTTATTATTTCTGGTTTCAACTTGGTTGATTGATTTAGTACTTTTGATTCTATACGATTGGATACTATAGATAAGGTATTAGATGCTTTCATCAATAGTTCTTTAGGTTTCAATCACTACACCCCTCTATTAAGGATGGTTCGTTGATTATTTTATGTTTCGCCATAATTTATAAATTTCATCTATAATATCATAATCAATAACTTCTACTATCTTCCCCTGTTTCTTTAAAATAACTTTCCCTGGATTATCCTTTACTACTAGACCACATATTGAGTATTGATAATTCTTCTCCTCTAATATTTTGATTAAATCCTCCAATCTATTATCTGGGACTGTAGCTATTAATGCCCCACTACTCAGTATTCTTAGAGGATCCAAACCCATGGATCCCACAATAGTAGATATGTTTTCATCGATTGTAATCTGATCTAAATCCAATATGATTCCAGTATTACTGGCTAAAGCTAACTCTCTTAAACCCTGTAAAATACCCCCCTCGGTAGGGTCATGCATAGAGTTTACATAGTTCTTAATAGTTAAAGCTTTATCCACAACACTGATATTCTCTATGTATTTTTTAGTTCTATCTATAATTTTTTGATCAATATTCTTCCCTCTAAGCTTCTCCTCAAAATCCCAAGCTATTATACTTGCTCCTTCACCGCCAATCCTTCCTATAACTACTACATGATCCCCTGGATGGGCATCTCTAGTTAAGATTACTCTATCCATCGTATAACCAATAGCTGTAGTTGAAATTATTGGTTTAGATATTTCTGGTGAGATCTCTGTATGTCCACCGATAACCACGCCATTAACTTCTTCAAGTGCTTTCTTTAAATCCTCGAAAACCCCACGTATATCATCTTTATTAAAATTATTTGGAAGCATGATAACTGGTAGAAACCATTTAGGTTTAACTCCTCTCACCGCTATATCATTAGCTGCTATATGTACAGCTAACCATCCGATCCTCCTCGAAGCAGCTGTTATTGGATCACTGTGGATCACTAAGAATCCATCTTTAAATCTAATGATAGCTGCATCCTCCCCGATAGCAGGTCCCACCACTAAGTCTGGATCTTTTGTTGGTAAAATACTTATTAATTCTAGTAGGATGTTCCATGGTAATTTACCAGTTTTAAAGCCTAAACTCATATTTACCACCTTTTTTCTCTAAACAATCCCTGCAAATATATGTTACAGGCGTTAACTGTACTAAACAATCTTCACATCCCAGTCTACCACATTCCACACAATATCCTATCGAGGGGTATCTACCACATATCTGACAAATCGTTTCACTACATACTTTGCATACTCCAAGCTCTTGGATAAAATCGTCTTCACAAACAAGCCTGCCACAAATTCTACATTTATGTTTAGCAGGTTTCGATTCACATATACTACAAAGCATATAGACACCAAATACTATTATATCTAATGGTGTATATCAAATTGATTATTAGGTTAAAGATTGTTGGTTGTTTAGATATTGTTGTAGAAGATCAGGATTACATGGAGGTTTTAAGGGGATTCATTGATATATTAACTAGTTGTCCGGGGGAAGCACGAGTATTTATACATGAACTTACTAGAGGAGAGAAAGAGTTAGTGGATAATAAATTATTGTTTTCATCTAGACTCGAGGATATTCTAAACCATATGCTTCAACAACGTGATCAACCATAACTTCATATATATAATCTCTATCCAAAACCCCATGTTCTAATAATTTATTGATTCTCAAAGCTATATCCCAGGGGTAAGAGGATACACCTGGTCGTCTAGGGTCATCTATAAAATCTGATTCAACAAGAACTAGTTTTCTCTTCTCAACTAGAGTTTTCTTTAAATCCCTTTCTTTAGCCGGGATCGTATACCAGAAACCATATTTTTCACTCCAGAAACCTACGTCGTAGTTTGAGTGGTGAAGGAAGATCCTATCTTTCCTAATATTGATCTTATCAATAATTTTATTAATAGATTCTACAGTAACCCATCCACCCTGCTCTAAATGTAGATGGACAGGTGCGTCGTAGTCTTTTGCCGCTTCTAATGCTTTCATCAATATTATTTCAGATGTAACTATTCTCTCTGGGGAAGTACTATAGTGTTGTCTACCGACCTCACCGATACCATGAACTAACCCTTTACGTATATATTGTGTGATAATATTGAATACCTTTTCAGCTAAGTCTATGATCTCTTTAAGACTCAACCCTCTCTTAACATATTCATCAACTTCAGCCGGATGAAAACCTATAAAAACTATTGTCTCAATGCCTTGTCTCTTCATTTTATCGGCTTCATTTATCATCAATTCTATTGTTTTAACATAACTCTCTACACCAGTTTCTTCGAATCCATAATGATACGGGGGTAGTGAGACTAGAGCTATAAACCACCCATTATATCTACGAAACCTCTTAGCTATCTCTTCAGCCCCCATACCTTTAACTGGGTTAGAATGGCAATGAGCATCAGCATATAGAAGCTTCATTCCGTTATCCCTATCAACTATATAGTATAGATAAATAGTTTTAATTAAAGTATATATTAATAGGATAAAATCCTTTAGGTTTTCTAAACAATACTTTTTCTTAGTATAGAGGGTGTTATATGTGAGTAAGAGAGTTCGTAGAATAACTATAGAGGTTGATGAAAATACTTATAAATTGTTGATTGAGAAAGCTAGTGAGGAAGGATATTCTCTTATAACAGATTATATTGTTTCATTAATCAAGAAGAATCTCCAAGCTGAACAGCTTTTATCTTTTGAAGATATACTTAGAAGGCTTAAACCTAGAATTGAAAGGATGGTACAAGATAGTATAAATAAGCACATGGAGGTTATCGAGAATATTAAGAGACAAATTGTTGATCTATATGATAAAGTAGACACATTAACAAATACTATGGAAGAGTTAAAGAAATCATTAGAAGCTAAACCTATGAGAAAACAGTATATTAGGAAAACTGGTATTGAGAGGCTTCGTGAAGAAAAAATCTTATTTGAAAGCCAATTACCACAAAGGATTCCACGTGATAGATTCTTTAATTATTTAGAGAGAGAAGGAGCTATTATACTATATCTCGAGAAAGAAAGAATAGCCGTTGATCGCGATTATTGGGAGGAATTTAAACATAAGCTTTTCGAAGAAATAAACACTGATGATGAAGAAGTAATTAAAGATATGCTGGGAACACATGGTTTTGAGCTTTTCAAGAGATTGAGAGAAGAATCGATCATATACTATGATCCATATAAAAAGAAATGGCTACCGACGAGTAGAGATTATTTTAAGTAATAAATCACCAATATTTTTCATATCAAATACGATGCTCTACTAAATCGTGGTGATTAATTATTGAAATCAATTGATTGCAGGGAATTATTGAGATTAGTGGAGATAGTAAGTGATTCTAAAGCAATACTTATAGGTAGATCGTTTACAATAGATGGTTTTGCTCAGAGGCTTGTGAGAGTAGTTACTCATGCTCACTCCGATCATGTTTTAGGTTTAAAGGATAGTATTATGTATTCAAACTATATAGTAGCTACTCCAGCTACACATGAACTACTATATACACTCGGATATATTGGTGGAGCAAACTATAGGAGATTATACGAGTTCAAGAAAATTGAGATGAACTATTACGAGAAGCGAGAATTCGATGATGAGACGATCATACTGTTACCAACAACACATATATTGGGTTCAGCTCAAGTCTTAATCGATACAGATGGTTATAGAATAGGTTATACTAGCGATTTTAAACTAGGAGATAATACAGTATATATAAAGCAACCAGATATACTGGTCATAGAAGCTACCTATGGACATCCAGTTTATCGTAGAAGGTTTAAACATGACGTACCGGATCTACTAATAGATCTTATAAATGAGGGATTTAAGAGATACGGTAGAGTAGTAATATATGGTTATCATGGTAAATTACAGGAAGTAATGAGGATTATTCGTGAAAAGGGGGTGGAGGAACCATTTATATTAACTAAGAAGATCTACGCTATAACTCAGATAGCTGAGAAATATGGTTGGCGTATTGGTAACTATTATTTATCAACTAGTAGAGAGGCTAAGGAAATAATTTGTTCAAAACAAAAACACATATTCTTCGATCATATGGTTAAAGCAAAATATAGAAGAATAGACGGTTCTGTATTAAATATTGTGTTGAGTGGGCATGAATACAATGAACCGGTTAAGAAGATAGATGAGTATACATGGTTAGCTGCTTTAAGTGATCATGCAGATTTCGATGAATTGATAGAGTATATAGAGAATTCACAACCGAGAATAATAGTCGTTGATGGTTCTAGAGAAGGTTATCCACATATATTTGCCCAGGAACTACGTAGACTTGGATGGAACGCCGTTGTCCTACCATTTAAACGTAACGGTTAATCATAGATTTATTGGTGGATAACTGCTTGGGAAACATTATAGTTAAACATAACATGATAGGTTCCCATCTACTAGGTATGGGTGGTTCAGAGTATGTTGCATTAGAAACGGTGATTGGTTTATCTAAGAAAAATTATCGTGTATGTTTAAAAACTAATCCTTTTGTGAAGAAGGAAGAGTTGTTTAGAAGAGCGGTCGAGCTTTATGGTATTCCATACGATGAGCTATATAGAGTAAAAATGAATAGTTGTAGTGATGAATATATATCAATTAATTGTACTGGAGATTTTTTATCAGGGTATGGGCACATAATATATTTCCACTACCCAAGCATCTTACCACCAAAAACATATTATCCAGTAATTGAGGGTTCGATAAAGTTATTTGCAGATACGTATTACCTGCTTAATAAAATATTTATGCCTAAAATCCTAGCCAAATCTCTAGTCATCCTAGCTAATTCTACACAAACAGCTGAAAAATTATCCAACGTAATTAAACGTAGAATAAACATACTTTTCCCTCCAGTAAATATTAATGAGGAAAGATCGCCTTTAAGTAGAGATGATAGAGATAAAATAGTTTTAGTAGTTTCTAGGATTTCATATGAAAAACAACCTTATAGAGTACTCTATCTAGCCCATATATTGAAAAAACTCAAATTACAGGATTGGAGAATAGTTTTCGTTGGATCAAAGAGTATTCATAGTGATAAGATAATTAATGAAATACTTTCAATAGCTAAGAAGCGGGGTTTAAAGGACTTTATAGAATTCAAGGTGATGATTAAGAGAAAAGATTTAATTAAGCTATATAGGAGATCATATATGTACGTTCATTTAACTAGTCATGAACACTTTGGTTTATCGATCGTAGAGGCTATGTCTCATGGAACACCAGCTATTATACCAAAAGATAGTGGTGCATGGTTTGATGTAGCACTCCAGAGAAAGGATCTCGCATTACCATATACTAGTTTAGCGGATCTAGAGAATAATATTAAATCGCTGATTGAGAACCATATATTATGGGAAACTTTAAGTCTAAATTCTTATAAAAGAGCTAAATTCTTTGATAGGAGGAGATTTCATGAAAAGATAATTAAATATGTAGAGTATGTAGAATCTATTATTAAATAGATATTAAATAGAAGGGATGAAGTAAAACCGTGGAACCGATCCATGAGGATGGAAGAGCCGAACTGACCGCTAAGTTATCCTATAATGTTCCCATTTGATCAAGGCATTTACTGCTAACAATAATATAGCGAAAGAGGATAGCAGTAATAGTATTCTTATCTCGTTAACCGGGATCTCTACTATATCTAGATTATTTATATAGTCTTTAGGTTCTATTAGAGCAAGAAAGGTAACTATTTTTACAAAATACTTGAATACCCTATAGGTCTCTAGTGTTACGATGAAAGACTCAACCCCACCTACATATAACCCTGTTTTAGATTCTCTATACTCTATATTTCCATTACTACGTATCACATATGCTTTTACAATCTTCCCGTTTATACTCACATAGATATGCTCATTGCTTCTAACCCTTTCATATAGGTTGAGATGTTTTAACCAGTTATCAATGATTATATATAGTGTTCTTTTAGTAGAACCATCTATATCTCCAACGATATCTATTAGCTTTACTTTTTGCCCTGTCACGTTTAGGATCAGTAAACAGTTATAGGTACCATGTAGACCTAACTCAATTATAGAGTTATATTTTAGAATAAGTGAATTATTTGATTTGTTTAGATAAGGATTGACCGAGGGTAAAACAATTGATAGTATAAGAAAAATTATTACTAGATATTTGATCAACCTTTTTCATACCTCTTAATAGCTTCACGTATCCTCTTTAATGCTTCATCATGTCCTTTCCACGCAATAACTTTAACCCATTTACCTTTCTCGAGTTCTTTATAGTGTTCAAAGAAATGAGCTATTCTCTCTCTATAATTCTCCGGTAAATCATTAATATCTCTTATATTCTCAAACCTAGGATCAATTTTATCAACTGGTACAGCAACTATCTTTGCGTCTCTACCCTTCTCATCCTCCGTTTCAAGTACACCTATCGGTCTAGCTTTAATGATAGAACCTGGTTGAAGAGGTTCATAACCAAGCACCAACACGTCTACCGGATCACCGTCTTCTTCCAGCGTCTTTGGTACGAAACCATAATTAAATGGATAGATCATCGATGTAAATAGTATTCTATCAACAAATAATAGCCCAGTTTCTTTATCTAATTCATATTTCACATTACTACCCATGGGGATCTCGATCACAACATTTATTTCTTCAGGGGCTTTATCGCCGTATCCTATTTTATTGTAGCTCGACATATCTATCCCCCGCTCCATAGGTATGAATGTATATTATCTATTTAATGATAATACACGACTATTTATTATGTTTTATAAAGAAATAAATTTGTTTTATAAAAGAAAAGTATTATTTGTTACTCAGGGAGTTAGCTTGTGAGTTTGATCATTATAGCAACAGGTACACCTTCTCTATAAACAACCGTGATCTTAGCTTCTACTTCAACGCTCGATAATGGTTCAAGTGATTTCCTAATATTTTGAAGAACCTGTATACTCTTATTTATCCTATCGATTATCTCCTCTAGCAATCTAGCTTCTTGTTCAGCGTCCGGGTTTATAAATAACTTGATATCTTTTAAATCAATCACTTTACCAGCCGATGCTGCTTCTTCTCCAGTTAGTTTCTTTAATAACTCTTTTAGTTTCTTTTCTTGTTCACTTTTAGCTCTAATATCTTCTAGTCTCCTTAGATACTCTGCTAATTGTTGTTTTAGAGTTGTTAGAGTTTCATCTATAGACTTTATTAATTCGGGGAATGAGGTATATTCCTTCACCACATTTAACACGACTCTACACCTGCTTAAACTAGGTATTATAAAATAAATTATTGTTTATTGTAGGAAAAAACTATTTCTTTAACATTCTATCTAGAGCATTAGGTATATCGGATGGTTTATCAACAACTGGTATACCAGCTTTTTCTAAAGCATTCTTCTTAGATCCATAATCACCCATACCCATAGATATGATAGCGCCGGCATGTCCCATCCTCTTACCGGGCGGAGCTGTTTTACCAGCAATATAGGCTACAACTGGTTTCTTATCTCCGAGGTTCTTATAGTATTTAGCGAATCTCTCTTCAGCATCACCACCGATCTCACCAATTAATACAATAGCTTCAGT
>NJDP01000015.1 GCA_002254665.1 Desulfurococcales archaeon ex4484_58
CTCCACCACTAATCGATATTAAAATATGTAACATAGGGTCCTTAACTATTCCAGCATATATTACTATGAATAGTAGATAAGGTGTTGTAGAATATGGGACGGAATTTGCTATTAATGATACAATAAATACTCCTAATACACCATATTTATCTATAAACCATTGTAGATTCTCAAAGATACCCAACTCTCATAATACACCGTATATTGTTCAACTAGGTTTAAACCTATATAGTTTATCTCTAAAATATAAGTATTTTAGGGGGACATCACTATAGAATATTACTTGGTGAGGGTGTTAGGCTAACCTAACAGGTGTTTCTATCATGAATAATAAAGTAACACTAGACATGTTACCATCCGGTCGTAGAGCTAAAATTGTTAGCATAGTGGGTGGTAGAGGATTAACTTATAGATTATACCAAATGGGATTTACACCTGGAGCTATTGTAGAAGTTGTGTCAAATTATGGTTATGGCCCAATAATTGTCCGAGTAATGGGTGTAGAAACAGCTATTGGTAGGGGTGTTGCTCGTAAGATTCTCGTAGAACCATTGTAGCGGGGGGAGGGTTTACGGCTAAGAGGCTTAGAGTCGCTGTTTGTGGACAACCAAATGTTGGTAAATCAACTTTATTCAATGTATTAACTAATAACCGTGTACACGTAGCTAATTGGCCGGGTGTTACTGTTGAGAAACACTATGGTGTTAGAGAACATCGTGGTAGATTGATCGAATTCATTGATCTACCCGGAATCTATGGTTTTTCATCACTAACGATCGAGGAAAGAATAGCACGTAATTATATATTAAGTGGGGAACCGGATGTTTTACTAGTACTTGTTGATTCTATTAATCCAGAGAGAACAATGTATCTAGCTATCCAAGCATTAGAGCTAACTCCTAGAGTGATACTGGTATTTACAAAATCCGATCTAACACATGTATATGGTATTCACATAAACTATGAAGCACTAGAATCTAAACTGCACATACCAGTAATACCAGTTTCAGCAGCTACTGGCGAAGGTATAGATTTATTACTAGATAAGATCATAGAAGTTGTTGAGAAAGGGAAGGGTCGTAAAGAACCATTAATCATTGATTATAAAGAATTAAACCCTTTCATAGACTCTATAGCTAATATTCTAAGTAAATACATAGATGGATTTAAATACCCGGTTAGATGGGCTGCTGTTAGATTATTAGAGGGTGATCGCGAGCTAGAGGATTATGTATTGAAACATATGAGTAGAGAGGTTCTCGAGAAAATAACTAGTATACGTGAAGAAGCTCAGAGTATATTTAAAAGGGATCCAGCAGAGATCGCCTCTATACGTAGATTTGAGTATATAAAATCTTTAATGGATAAAGTTGTTGCTAAAACAAAAGTTGAAGAATTAAAAGGAGCAGTATTATCTAAATATTTTTACCACCCAGTGATAGGGCCTATTGCTAGTTTCTCTATACTCGCGGTTATCTTTTTATTAGCATTTATAATTAATACTGGTTTTCCATTGAATACTTTATTTGAAGCATTAGGTTATGAAGAGCTAGCTGGTTTAGTTGAAGAATATAGTTTGAGTGGTTTAATGGATCAATTGTTTACAGGGATAAGTAATTATTTATACGAGGTTATGGGTGAATCTATACTTACACATCTAGTTGTTGATGGTATTATTGGTGGTGTTGGAGCTATACTTGTATTCCTACCATTAATAATGATCGTATCGTTCTCGTTAGCGCTATTAGAAGACTCTGGTTTAGCTCCAAGAATAGCTGTTGGTATGCATAATTTACTTACACGTATAGGTGTTTCTGGACATGCAGTATTTCCATTAACATTAAGTCTTGGATGTAACGTCCCAGCTATAATCGCTACTCGTGCAACACCTAGTTATCGTGAGAGATTAAGATTGATCATGACGCTCCCATTTATACCCTGTCAAGCGAGACTCGTTGTGATCTTAGCCTTTGCTACTGCATTGAGACACTATAGTGGTGGTTTACTTATACTGTATGGTTACCTAGTAGCTTTCCTAGTATTTGCCCTGATCAATAAATTGTTATACGAGATCGATCGTAGGAGGGGTGAAACTGTTTCACCGGAGATCCTATTAGAGATCCCGCCATTACACAAACCTTTACCACGTGTTGTTTGGTGGTTGACTTGGAGTTCTACCAAACACTTCTTGTTAAAAGCTGGATCGATCATATTTTTAGCAAGCATACTGATATGGTTTATGACTAGCTATTCACCAACACTAACATATGTAGAGGATCCAAGTAAGAGTATAGCTGCTTATCTAGCAGAAACATTATCACCAGTACTAGCACCTATAGGTTTACCGCGTGAAAAAGCATGGATACCAGCATATACATTGATCATGGGATTTATCGCTAAAGAAATAGTAATTAGCTCATTACTAATAGCTACTGGTGCAGATAATATAAAAGAAGCAGTTGAAATAGCTGGATTAAATGATCCACAAATAGCTGGATTAACAGTATTCACAATACTCTATGTTCCATGTCTAGCAACACTAGCAGTAATCTATAGTGAGCTTAGAAGCTGGAAATACACACTACTAGCAATAGCTATGATGATGTTTATAGGATACATAGCAATGCTAATAACGTACTATATAGGAATACTATTCTAAAAACACAAGAGTTTTAAATGATCAAAAACAAAAAAGATTATTAGACTAAGTGTCCGGCAGGCATTAAAAAACGCCCCCATCATCCACCCCTCCGACCTCTTTCCCTCTCCTCCCTCCTTTTCTCCGGGAATACTAGTATGGCGTTAGCGTTATTGTTATTTTCTTATTTATTGATTCTCTTCTCTGGTCTTCATCGGTCTATTTTATATTTTTGTTTATATTCCCTTATATTTCTTTTCAGAATTTTTTCTATAAAATTAAGTTAATGTTTCTGGAGTATTACGTAAAAGATATAAATGATGATCTATAAATTAAGATATAGTCCTTAACATATTTTGGGGTAGAGTAGGTGAAATTTTTGAGTAGTAGGAGGGATAAACATAGATTTAAGTTTGATATACCGGATAGTCTTGCAGAGTATATTAAGAAAAACTATATTGAAGGCTTTAGTGAAGAGAAAAACATTGTTTCTTTCCTCGCTGCTAGGAGGAATAGATTTAGTAAATCCTATTTGTTAAACACTATAAAGATCCTATTATTGACTAGTCTCTATGGAAAAATAAGATTAACTAAATTATCTGAACTTCTAAACATGAATCCCGGTGCACTATATAATTATGTGAGAGAACTTGAGGAAAATGGTTTTTTAAAGACCGAAAAGAATGGTAAGAAGAGTGTTTACGTAAAAGCTGACGAGAATACTAAGAAAGCATTAATTGATCTCCAGAAATTAATTGATGAGATTAGAGAATCTATCTATAACGAGTATAAATTATACGAGGAGATAAGTAGTCATCTAAATAGATATATTAATGGATCAACTAATCTTTAATTCCTTGAGCACCTTCTTAACAATCTCTTCTTCCTCAAGCTTCATAATACCTAACTCGTATCTATACATACAAGACCTACATATAGGATGCGAAGATACTTCTCCACAAACACGACAAGTTTGTAGTGTTCCTTTTGTTATTTCTTTAGGGTTATTTTTTAATATCTCGATGATCCTTAGTAGAGACTTTAATATAGAATACTTTGTACCAGGATATTCTTCTTCCAATTCGTTTAAATATCTCCTAATATAGACTCTAATATTGTATTCAACATAGGGACACTCATAAAATACTGGTTCTAACAGATTATTCAATAATGCATATAATGTAGTTTCCTTTTCTAAAACTTCATAGAAAGGTTTAACTCTCTTAATAAACTTAGGATGCTCAATAACCCCCGTTATAGGAGCTAATCTAGCTACTTTATCCCAACTATTCTTAATAATATTCATCATATAAGTCTGTATAATATCATCCAGATTATGAGCAGTAGCTAATACTGTACCACCCATTTCACGAGCAACCTTGTTTAACAAGTATCTCCGAAAAACACCACAATAGCTACAAGGCAAATAGGGTAGTTTCTTTTCACGACTAATAGCTACGATCTCATCTAACGTATATCCGAAATACTCTTTAAAACTAGCAATCCTATATGGGACATCTAGTTTCTCAACGATCCTCAGAAAATCTTTAATAGTATATTCACGATAACCCTTAATACCTTCATCGATCAATAAAGCTGATATTTTCCAACCGGGTACTTTCTTAGATAGTTTATTGAGGAAGTATAGTAGTGATAGAGAATCTTTACCACCAGATACAGCAACAACTATATGTTCTTTCTTATCAAACATCCTATATTTACGGATAGTTTTACGAACCTTATGATCAAAATATTCTAGAAAGTGTTTTTTACAATAAGCCTTACCATTAACCTTATTAATATAAACAGCCGGTTTATCACAAAAACTACACTTAACCACTCTACAAACCACCATATAATACCATGGTAAACAATTAATCATACATTTACATGATCATGCAATTCATTTAATCTAAAACCGTATATAAATACTCCTCTAGGATAAGTTTAAAAAATAACATGTAAAATTAATATTCCTATCTAGTCTAGATATTCTTGAGTAAATGGAGGATCTAGGTTGAACAATAATTTGTTGATAGGGTTCATTTTAATCATAGTAGTAACTATTATAGCTATGCTATACATTGGTGGAGTTATAGCTTTAAATAACAAACAAGTAACTAGCGATACTAATCAATCTAACCAAGATATTACAAGAAATACGATAGGAGCAAATAAAACATATAATGTAGGTCACACAAATGACTATGTAAACCTAAATATGTACGATCTAACTGGTACATGGCATGGAACATATACTTTGAAACACAATAATAGTATAGCTGGAGAGTTTGAATGGATCATATATAAGAGAGGAGAAAATATTTACTCCGGATACATGAGATCCACTGGGTTATTCACAATAGAAGATTATATCCCTATACATATACAAGTAAATGGAAAACAGATCATTGTTGAGACTATAGAGAATAATACATATACCACTATAACTTTTAATGGAACAATCGAAAAAGATGGAGTACATGCGTCAGGTATATGGAGTTCCATAGATAACCAAAACTCAGGTAATTGGAGTGCAGTAAAAATATCTTCAACAACTAATTATCAATGTGAAATAAACCCACCAGACAATTATAGAAGAGTTTTTCAAACCATATATAATGTATTATCAGAAATATTTGGTTCAAATAACCTATTATGTATTAATCATGAATTATCCCATGAAACATATATAGTATATTTTGAATTAACGGACTATAATAAAACAAAATACCAACAATATAGTTCACAGTTAAAACAAGAACTGAACAATAGAAACTTTAATATAACTACATACCGAGAATTCCCAACATATATAATAATAGCTGGTTCATACCGTTTATCTGAAAATACAACATATATAGTATCAATAACGATCACAGGTAATGATCAAGGATACCGATTGATAATACAGATAACACCTTATAGAGAATGAATAGAAGACCGCAACTATTTCCTAAATAAATTGTTAATTTCATATTATGATCCCCGCTAATCTTTCTCATCTATATTATCTGTAATTATGTGATAATGTAACATTTATTACGTATATACATATTCAATATTTAATAGGTGTGAGTATATGGATGAGGAGTTAAAGAAGAAGATAGATGAATTGTTAAACAAGTTTGAAGTTCAGGTGAAAGAGTTAACTAGACGTATTAGAGAGTTAATGGATAGTGGTGAATTTAGAAAAGCCTATAGATTATGGCGTATAGAGTCTCGTAGACTACTTAGAGACCTTGAGGATGATCTTGAGGCTTTAGAGGATCTATTTAAGAGGTCTAGTAGAGAGGATGTTGAGGATGCTCTTAAATATATTCGTAGGAGAGTTGAACAAATATTTGATGAATTATTTGATCTAGCTGAGAAATTGGGAGTAAAGACTAGATCATTTAGATCAATGATAACTATTATTCCAGTAAAAACTATAGAGGATACTGTTAATGAAGTTATAAGCAGTATTATTCGTGTATTTGAAAATATTCGTAGTGAGTTAGAGGATAAGATAGAGGAGATCATGGGTTCTTATAGATCGACACAAGTTGTGTCTGTTAGGATTAGAGAAAAGGATTTAGAGTTGATTGATCAATTAGTTGATGCAGGTATTTTTAAGAGTAGAAGTGAAGCAATATCATTCTTCGCTAGGAAGGGGATAGAAGCTAGTAAGGAGTGGATCAATAGAGCTATTGAGCAAGCAAAGAAGATTAAGGAATTACAAGATTCTATTAGGAGGGAGATCGAGGATTTTAAAGAATAGTTTATCTTAAAGTCTGTGCAACTTTAGCAGCTATTGCACCATAAATAGCACCACTAGCAGCTGCCGCTGCCAGTAACATCATCGTTACGGGTATTGGAAATATCTCTCTAAATAATAGTATATCTAAAGCTATACATGGTGGGGCAGCTAAAGCCCCAGCTAAAGCACCTGTTAACATATCATATCTTTTATACCGAAACAATAAATAAGCTATTTCAGAAGCAGCTCCCTGTGAAACACCATATATGAGATTAGTGAATCCTCCAGCAGTAGGTAGAATAGTTTCCACTAATGCACCTAATGTTTCACCTAGAAAAGCTGAACCTGGTTTCCTAATTAATGAAGCCGCTAGCGGTGCTCCTATAAACCATAAACCGTAACTCAATAACCTAGACATGTATAGTCCAAAAGGCAGAAATGAAGCATACTTATATACTGTCCATGTACCCCAGAAAATAAGACCGGAAACTATAGCTACAACACCCAATAACGTATAATCTATACCAGTATACATAATCCTAGTTCTAGATGAAGAGACCATTTACAATCACCCTTCAAATATTTTCCATTACGTTGAACATATATAACTAGGTAATAAATATTTTGATAACCAGATTATCAAGGATACGGGAAACAAAGAAATTAATAAACTCGAGACTATGATAAAAATCTAGTGGGTTAGAGAATTGACAGCACTATCTAAAATATCTAGATTATGGGGTTTATTTACAGGATTAATAGTTATTGGTATCATAACATATTTCATCTTATTATGGTATACTAGTCAATCTATTACAGCTGAGATCAAAAGTATTGAGAATGTAAAGTACTCATTAATCAATAATAGATTAGAGACTTGTTTTAAACTACAGGTAAATAATTCTGGACCGATAGATGTTGTTATCGAGAAGATATACTATAAAGTATATATTAATAACAAGTATTTAGGTGAAGGTGTAAAAGAAAATATTATGATCGAACGCGGTGAAAATAACATAGATATTTGTTTATCTTCAAAATCAAAAGATATCATAAACAGTATATTATCTACTCTAAAGGGTAGAGGGAAAGTAAATGTTACAGTTAAAGGATACATTGAAGTACCGATCAAGAGCTTTGGAGTAATAAAGCTATGGACACTACAATTACCATATGAGGAAACAGTTGAGGTAGAGTTTAAGAGGATATAATGATTATCAGGAGGGGCGAAAATCTTCATCCCAGGAAGATCGATGCTAGAGGACATCATCATCTATAAATAATTGATTATTTAGGGGTTTAAATTGGTTGTGAGCGGGGTTTTAATGTTCTCTACTTGAAACTAGGGTGTGGTACTCCCCGGTGACACCCCTAGTCGAAACTATTAACACTAAATAAACATTTCTAATCTATACTCTAATATATGAGGAATAGTGTTGATTGGATAATTAATATCGTGATCAATGCGTAATCTATTTTCTTTAGCCTTAATCCTCTATATCTTGTTTTTCTATGGTGGAAGCCTCTTAGCTCTATTGCTATCCCAGTCCATATTGCCCTCTCTATTGCTAGGCTAACGAGTATTTGTAGATATGAAGCTATATCATTTGGTGTTATTGGTATTGTTCGGTATCCCCTTTGTTTCCTAGCATACCTGATCTCATTATAGTCTCTCTGCATTATTGGTAATAATCTTAAACCATACGCTAATGGGAATGAAATGATCTTTGGTAGTTTAAGCTCTGATTCAAGACCTTTTATGATCTCTAATGGTGTATATAATGATACAAGAATCAATGCTGCTCCAGCAATAGCTAGTAATCTACCACTTATATTGATCACAGCTTCGACCATTCCCTCACGAACAACTATAGATCCAAAAACATATACTGGTTCACCAGTATTCGCTACAAAGTAAGCGTTAATAATTAGAGCCCATACAGTAATCAAGAATAGTACTGCTATGAATCTATGTTTCTTAAGTCCAATTGTGAACCCAGTTAAACCATTAATTAAAGCTACTATAACTAATGGTGGCCCAGATCTATATATGAAAGCTAGTAGAGTTATCGTTAATGCATAGATAAAAACTATTCCAACACTAGGTTTATCCATGGGATATCCCCGCAATAGATTCTAACATATCAACAGCTCTCCAACGATCAATATATTCTGCTCCACCACTATTGATCAACACTACATTATCAGCCAACTCCCCTACAACACGTGGATCATGAGTTGCAATTATGAACCCAACCCCCCTACCCCTTAAATCATCTATTAGTTTCTTAAGCATCCTAAACAATCTATAATCTAAACCAGTTGTTGGTTCATCAAGCAATATAATGTCTTTAGAATAAGTATACGCTATAACTATAGATAACCATCTCCTCTGACCATGACTAAGCCTATATGGTGGTAGTTTACTGTATCGTTCATACCATGGCATAAGATCAATTATAGCTTCTAAATCTACACCAGTCTTTCTATAAAGTTCTCTAACCTCCCCTTCAAGACTCCTCTTAATAAATAGATAGTCCGGTTGTTGTGGTACATAGAACATTTTATATTTACAGACAACCTCTCCACTAAGAGGCTCTATAAACCCTATTAATGTCTTCAATAATGTTGTCTTACCACAACCATTAGCACCTATAATTGCAAGAACCTCTCCCCGGTGAAGAACCAGATCGATGTCTCTAACCAATGGTTTATCATAACCAATAGTAAGACTACGTACCTCTAGTAGCTTCTCACCCAACCTTCTCTCACGATCAATAACGATTGCTTTTCTCGAGTCAATACCCAGACCCAATAGTTTATCTAAAACAGTATCATTTACCCCATTATTTTCATAGATTGAATGTATTCTCCCGTGATCCATTACAACTATTCTATCTACCAGATCGAGGAAATACTTGATCTTATGCTCGATAATAATAGTTGTTAATCCCCGGTCACGAAAACCTTTAACTTCCTCTCTAATACTACGTATACCCCATGGATCAATAGATGCTGTTGGTTCATCGAGAAATAAGATGCTCGGCTCATGTATTAGTGCTGAGGCGATTGTTAACCTCCTCTTCTCACCACCAGATAAGTCCTCGACATGCTGATACGCCTTATCGATCAAACCATATCTTCTAAGAGTCTCTCTAGTCTTCTTAACAGCTTCCTCCTCTGGATAACCTAAGTTTTCAAGTGTAAAGATTGTTTCGTCCCAAGGTGTAGGCATAGCTATTTGTTTCTCTGGGTCCTGGAGCACTACCCCTATTTTACGTGGTATATTGTAGAAATCTTGTTGATTCAAGGGGTTTAGATCAGCTAATCTTATAGAACCATCAATATAACCGTAGAGTAGATGTTTCAATACACCGGTGATCGATAATAGTAATGTAGTTTTACCACAACCCGAAACCCCTGTTACTAAAACTGCTTCTCCTTCTTTAATAAATAGATCTATATCTCTCAATACTGGTGAACCAGTTTTATAGCCAGACTCTATTATCCTAGCTTTGATCAAAGTGCTAGAACCCTCTTTTCCATAATGATATGATAACTGGATAATAAATAACTCGATAACGAGGTAATCATTGTTGTTTAATCGTCTTTAATGTAAGGTTTATTCATGTTATTTTAATAATTGTTTATCTTGGTGTATCTATGATATGAAGTGTAGTTTCTTAATTAAAACTAGGTATTTTGAAGAGACATATGAATATGCTATACGTAGTAATAGTTTTGAGTATAACCATTACTCTGGTGAATATAGAGTTGTTAGACAGTATAGTAGTGATGGATTCAAAGTAGTTAGTAGTCCATTAATGGATTTTAATTCTCTACTTGAGAAACTAGAGAGGATCAAGAGTTATTGGGGTTCAGTAGGTAATATATATTGTTCTGAATTTTATAATGGAAACGCTAGGTTTGGAGAAGAGTTCATAGAAGAAAAAGGTGTTGAGCTTATAAAGTCTATTGATAAGTATTTTAGAGAATACAGTATTGATCATGAGATCATATTAATAGCGCGTCACACTAGGATCGAACATGATATGATAGAATATGATGTTAGTGCGGTTGATGAACGATATATCTATGAACTCTATATTTATACCTATACACATTATCTAGGAAAACTACTTTCAACTGGGAAAATACTTGTAGCTAATAGGATCGATGATTTGTTTCGAGAAGTAGAGCATGTTGTACATGAATCAATTAATAAACTTAAGATCCAGGCTAGAATGCAGAGTTTTAATCCAATACATACTGGTAGATGGACCACTATATTAGCTGGAGATGCTGCTTGTTCGTTCTATCATGAAATAATGCATCTACTACAAGCAGATGAACCAGTAAAACTACCTCTAGAATCAGAGATTGGAGGTGAACTAGATATTATAGAGGATCCTTTCTATCCCGGTCCATTACAGAGATTATTTGATGATGAACTATATCCTGCTTGGAGGAGGGTTTTGGTTGAGAGTGGAGTTGTTGTTGATTATTTAAGAACTAGATTAACGAGTAATGGTTATAGACCAGGTAATGGTCGTGGTTTATTCAACATACCTAAACCAATGTATTATCAATTAATAGTTAAACAAGGTGATTGGAGTTTTGATGAAGCTTTGAAGGAGTTTAAGAAGCTAGTTTATATAGAAGATATTATTAAAGCTGAATTGTACGGTAACTATATAAATATCGTGCCGGAGACAGCGTTTATCTATGAGAAAGAGAAGTGGACTCCAGTTAAAAACATTATTGTAAAGATCCCGGTTAATCAACTAAATAGATCATTAATCGGTCTCACCCATAATTTGAATATGAGGTATAGTTATGAGAAAAATCTTTCTATATACGAAGTAGCACCGACTACTATACTAGAGTCACGTATAACTATATAGGAGGAAGATAACAGTATTCTATGGAGTACTGGGGGATGATCTGGTAATGAATATAATGTGAGTATTCAACATGTCAGGTGAAACATTGCTAACACTCTAAATCCCTTCTTTACCAATTCATTATATTTCTTAACAGACTCTCTACTATTACCTATATATACATCAACCCCTCTACTCTTAAACCATTCAACAACCTTTGGATCAACTTTCATTAATCCATCATAACCCGTACCTATAACTACAGCGTCGAAAACTAGTTTTTCAATATCAACATACTTAGTTATATCTTCTAATACTAGATAATGCCCCTCTATCCTCCACCAATTAGGAATTATTTTCTCTGGAGTAATTATTATGTCTCTTGAGAAACCCTCATTATCAACAACTATATAGCCGAAACTATACTCTCTAATCAATGGTTGAACCATATTTTTCACCCAATATCATGTTTAAAATAAGTCTTATTTAGAGATTAACCATGAATAATTATATGTGGAGATGAGGGTTTCCGGCGGAGCTGATCCCCTCACCATGATGAACTCTTCGCTAAACCGATTCTAAACAATAATATTTATATACATGATATTTACTCTACGGTATTACATAGTTTCACACCCTATAAAGAGGGTGTTTAGTTTTGAGTACACAGTGATGACTGCTTTAGTAGTTCTTCTCTTAGGCTTTTGTATCCTAGAATATATTCTATTCTCGGAGTCTCCTCTATGGGTTCTCATTACTAGTTGTTTATGGTGATTATTTTGAAATGGAGAGAAATACCGGTTGGTGCTAGGAGGTATATATTGTATCATACTATTGTTTCTCCACTACTTATCACATGGTATATGTTTCCAATGTATCTCTATATGACTGGGTATACTGTGTTGGATATAGGGGTTTTATACACGATTGTACATATAGCTTCTATTATAGCTACTTATTTGATCGGTAAATTATTTGATAGAATAGCTATTCGTCATGGACTCGTATTGATTGATGGTTTAGAGGGTTTCTCATGTATATTGATGGGGTTAGCTTATGGACCATTCGCTCCTATATTATTGTTTATCGCTCTATTACTGGATGATATTGCTAGTATTTTTTATCCTCTCTATCAAGCAACTGAGAAAATACTTTATCCAAGTGATCGTTTAGAAGAAGTATTTGCTTGGCATATGCGTTTACCGGAGATTAGTCAATTGATTGGCTTCTTAGTGCTTGGTTTCTTGTTTGGATACATATACACGACTCCTTATCATTATAGATTAGGCTTTGTATTGTTTGGATTAGTATCTATATTACTTATTGTTTATTTATTAAAAGCTCTTCCCCGGCTCGATCGTGTTGAGAGACTCGAGATTGAGAGTTTTGAGTTCCGTGTTGACCGAGAGTTTATATTTATATTGTTGATCGAGGCTTTGGTCATGTTTGCATGGTCTCTTGCACCGGAGATCGTATTGTTGAATTATATAGTTAATGTTCTAGGCTATACATTGTTTGAGGTTATGGTTGTCGAGGCATTTATTTCTCTAGGAGCTATAACGGCTACATATGTATCGGAGAAGATTAGTTCTAAGCATAGATTTAAAGTGTTGAGTATAGGTTATTTCCTTGTTTCTCTATGGGCTTTGATCATGTATTTTAAGCCGCCACTAACAATAGTTTTACTAGCTTATTTTATAAGTAGATTTGGAGATACACTAGCTTTTCCATTCCATAGATCATGGATATTTAGTAAAATACCAGCTGATCGGGCTAGTAGTTTATTAGCAACTATATCTAGTTATAGGAGGATCATAACGTTTATTTCACCAGCTATAGCTGGTTATCTAGCATATCTATATCCAACACTACCCTATCTAGCATCATTAATATTATTCGTATTAACTTCACTACTATTATTAATATATTCAAAGATTTCTAGCAGGTCCTAGAAAACAATGGAGAATTAGATATTAGGGTTTAATATGAACCCATAATATTGTATTTAATCGAGATAGTTTAACGTGAGATGTAAGAATTAGGTGTATGTATTGGTTGAAACATTAACACCAGAAGAGAAAAAGAAGTTTATTAGAGCTTTAGAGGAGGATCGTGAGTTTCGTTATATGTTGATGGGTTTATTGGGTTATAGAGAGGTACTTGATCGGATCATTAAGTTAGAGGAGCGTTTCGCTAAGCTAGAGGAGAGGCTAGCTAAACTCGAAGAAAGATTTACGGAATTAGAAGAAAGAGTTATCAAGTTGGAGGAAAGATTTGCGAGACTAGAAGAGAGATTCGCTAGATTAGAGGAGAGACAGATTCATTTAGAGAAGCTAGTTACTACTATTGCTCATAGATTCGGTGTAATTACTGAGGTTTCTTTCCGTGAGGCTTTCGAGAATATTTTGAGTAGATATTTTGGAGCAACGGCTTCTAAGTGGAGTGTTTATGATGAGGAGGGTATTATTTTTGGTTATCCTACAATGATTGATGTTGGTCTCGTCATTAAGGATAATGTACATATACTAGTTGAGGTTAAGAGTAGAGTTGATCCTGAGGATGTATATAAGTTGTATAGAGTAGGTATGTTGTATGAGAAGAAAACTGGTATTAAACCTAGACTAGCTATTATAGCTGGTTTTATAAGTGATAAAGCACGTGAAGCTTCCGAGAAACTAGGTGTAGAGCTTTATGGTTATCTAGAAGAATAATTATTTACCCCCTCCATTTCCCGGAGAACGATTATTTATATCATTTACAATATATATTCTATATTCTTGATTATTTAACTATGGTATTCTAGGTGTTTTGTTGTGGAACGTAGTGAGTTTATGAAATGGCTTAGAGAAATAGAGGTTAAATGGCAGAAGCTTTGGAGAGAATATAGAGTATTTGAAGCAGATGCTGACCCGGATAAGCCTAAGTTCTATATTACTGTTCCTTATCCTTATACTAATGCTCCACTACATATTGGTCATGGTAGAACATATACTATTGGAGATATTATTGCTCGTTATAAGAGGCTACGCGGCTATAATGTATTGTTTCCAATGGCTTTCCATATAACTGGTACACCTATAGTTGCTATTTCTGAGAGAATAGCTCGTGGTGATCAAAAGGAGATTGAGAGATATAGATCATATATTGCTAAGTATATTGATGATCCAAGAAAGATCGAGGAGTACTTGGAGAGATTCAAAGATCCCTATGAATTAGCAACTTTCTTCGCTGAACGTGTACATATGGATTTTGATGCATTAGGTTATAGTATTGATTGGAGAAGAAAATTCCATACTGGAGAACCGATCTATAATGCTTTTGTTACATGGCAGTATCTAAGATTACGTGATAAAGGCTTGATTAAGAGAGGAGACCATATTGTTACTTATTGTCTACTCCATAAACAACCAGAAGGAGAAGATGATATACAAGATGCTGATACTAATCCGGTAGAGATACTAGAGTTTATAGCTATTAAGTTTAGACTTGAAGATTCCAATGATACTTATTTAGTAGCAGCTACTCTTAGACCAGAGACATTGTTTGGAGCTACTAATGTATGGGTTAAACCTGATGCTAAATACTTGATTGTTAAATGGCGTGGTGATAGAATCGTGTTATCTGAGAAAGCATGTATTAAACTTAAACACCAGTATCCAGAAGATGATATTGTTGTTGAGAAAGAGATTATTGGTAGAGAATTAATTGGTAAATACGTTGTTTCACCACTAGGACGTAAATTATTAGTTTTACCAGCAGAATTCGTTGATCCAGATAATGCTACTGGTATAGTTTATAGTGAACCAAGCGATGCACCCTATGATTATGTTGCATTAATGAATATTAAGAAGAACCCAGAAAAACTTAGAGAATACAGTATCGATCCCAGTATTGTAGAGGGGATTGAGCCTATAAAGATTATTGATGTACCGGGTATAAGTGATCATCATGCTAAAGTTGTTGTTGAGGAAATGGGTATAACTGATCAACTAGATCCTAGACTGGTTGAAGCTACTAGGATTGTCTATAAAGAACAATACTATAAGGGTAGAATGATAGTTGATGATCCAGAGTTTAAGGGTTTAAGTGTTAGTGAAGCTAAGGAGAAGATCAAGGAGAAACTATTCCGGGAAAACATGGGTTTTATATTTTATGAGTTGAACCGTAAAGCATTTTGTAGAGCTGGTGGTGAAATAATAGTTGCTAAGATTAAAGGTCAATGGTTTATAGATTACTCTACTAAATGGTGGAAAGAAAAAACTAAAGAATATGTAGTGAATAAGCTAGTAGTTGTCCCGGAGAAATACAGGCAGGAGATCCTAAATACTATTGATTGGCTTGAGATGCGTCCATGTGCTAGGAAGAGAGGTCTTGGTACCAAGCTACCATTTGATCCAGAGTGGATTATTGAGAGTCTAAGTGATTCAACGATCTATATGGCTTTCTATACAATAGCTCATATAATTAGAGATCATGGTATTAAGAAGGAGCAGTTGAAACCAGAAGTTTTTGATTATGTATTTTATGGAAAAGGTGATCCAGAGAATATTTCTAGGGAATCTGGTATATCTGTAGAGGTATTAGAGAATATGAGGAGAGAATTTATTTATTGGTATCCAGTTGATCAGAGGCATACTGGTATACCTCATCTGAGTAATCACTTAACATTCTATATATTCCATCACATAGCATTATTCCCTCCAAACCATTGGCCTCGTATGATTACATTAAATGAGATGGTTATACGTGAAGGAGCTAAGATGAGTAAGAGTAAAGGTAATGTTATATTATTGAGAGAAATAGCCGAGAAATATTCAGCCGATCTATTCCGGTTATATGCTGCTGGAGCAGCTAATCTAGATACCTTGCTTGATTGGCGTGAAAAAGACGTTGCTACTGCTCTCGATTCATTACGTCGATTCATAGGTATTGTTAAGAGAGTAGCAGATAGTGAGTGTAGTGTTACTTATCGTGATAGATTTATTGATAAGTGGTTCCTGTCTAGATTCAATAAACTACTCTTAGAAGCAACAAATGCACTTGAAACTATGGAGATTAGAGATTATGTTCAGAAAATCTTCTATCAAGTATTGTCTATGATCGATCACTATCGTGAGAGAACTAGTGAAGAAGAAACAATCTGTATGGTTAAAAACATTATTGATAAATGGGTTAAAGCATTAAATCCAGTAATACCACACTTAACCGAAGAAGTATGGGAATGGCTTGGATACGAGAAATTCTTATCAACAAGTAGTTGGCCAGAGATCGATTTTGATTGGATCAACGATGAAGTCGAGATCTTGGAGGATATGATTGATTCATTGATAGATGATTTAAAGAATGTATTGAATGTTATTAAACCAGTTAAGAAACACGTTATATTAATAGTTGCTAGTCCATGGAAGAGAGAAGCAATCAAACTATTATCTGAGGGTTATGATCAGAGGAAAGTCATCGAGACTATCAGGGAAAAGTATGGTTTGAAGGGTAGAGAGAAAGAGATCATAGATGTTATTCAGAGATATCGCAAAGAACCAAATAAAGACATATTATTAACTAGTGCTGAAAACGAATACAAGATCTTACTAGAAGCTCGAGAATACATAGCTAAGAAGACTGGGTTACAAGTAACTATTTATTGGGAGGAAGAGGCACGTGAAAAGAATATACCAAGAGCAGAGAAGTCTTATCCATTAAAACCGGGATTTTATATTGAATAAATTTCTACTTCTCAAACTAGACTAGTTCTTTTACTGTGGAGTTTTAATAAATCTATTTCTTTGCTCAATAGCTAACATTTTTAATCCATAATATAACCTAAGATCTCTTATAAACAAGGGTTTTCCTCTAAGCAATACACGGTTAAAAACCGGGTCTTTGACCTGATTTAATACGATAATATCTATTGGTAAACCAGTCTTCTCGGTTAATTTTCTGCTTAGTTTATCAGCGTAGATATAGTCTTCGAGAAGATCAGCTGATCTGCTAAGATATACTGCTACATCAACGTCTCTAGTATATTTATACTCTAAGAAACCACCAAATACAATAGCTAGTAATATATGTTCTTCCTTCAACAATTCTTCACGAAGTATACTAAACACTTTCTCTCGCAGCCGATCATCTACTTTGAAAAGCTTCTTGTTCTTCAATAAATCTCTTGATTCCATCCAAGCATCCCTTCAACGTATATAATCCACTACTCTTAGCTTCGTCAATTATCCTATTGTCATTTATCTCCCAATATCTATGTATAAGTAGGTTTCTAAGCCTAGCTATTTTAACTAATTCCTCAACTAGTTTTTCATTGAGAATATTTGATTTACCATAGAATCTTCATATGCTTCATGTAAAATAATTTTTCGATATAGGTAATATTTTCTATATCTAGTTTGATCTCCAAATATGACACCTAGTATATTGAATCTAGTGTTTTTATAGTTTAACTTATATCTATTAGGTTCT
>NJDP01000081.1 GCA_002254665.1 Desulfurococcales archaeon ex4484_58
AGGGGCTAGCTCCTAAGGGTAAGGTTCACGCTATACAGGTGGCTTTTCTAGAATCAGCTGGTGTTCAATGCGGCTTTTGTACACCCGGATTTATTATGATAACTAAAGCATTGCTCGATCATAACCCCGATCCCAGCGAGGATGAAATCATTGAATGGATCGGTAGTGTGTTGTGTCGTTGTGGAAGTTATCATAGATACATTGAAGCTGTAAAAATAGCTAGGAAGTATCTTAGTGAAGGTAAGGTATTTTTCGACGAGGAAGAAGTTCGGAGGAAATATTACTTAAAGATTATTGAGAGGTGAACTCTGCATGTCTAAACCAGATTATGTAGAGATCATAGAGGAGATATTCCACAAGTATAGAGAGAAGAAAACAAGAGATTTCAAGTATATAGGTAAGAAGATTGTTAGATGGGATGCTATTGACAAAGTATTAGGTGAACCAATATTCACAGCTGATCTCTTAAAATATATTAAGAACCCAGTGTTTGTATATAGTGTTCGTACTGAATACGCACATGCAAAGATCAAGTCTATAGATGTATCCAATGCAGAGAAATACCCTGGAGTATTAAATGTTTTAACAGCAAAAGATATTCCTGGAGTAAACGATGTTGGTTATGTGATCCCTGATCAACCATTAATCGCTGATCGTAAGGTTAGATATATTGGAGATACTATAGCATTAATTATTGCTGAATCTTATGAAAACGCTGTTGATGCCTCTGATTATGTAAGTGTTGATTATGAACCTTTAGAGGTAATACTTGATCCGTTAAAGATCGTTGAATGGAACGGATTAGAGGAGAAACCACATACATTAATACATGACGAGAGAGGAAGTGATGTACTATCTAGATATAAGATTAGAGTAGGTGATCCAAAGAAAGTCTTTAACGAAGCACCAGTTATTGTTGAGAATGAATATAGAACACCAATGCAAGAGCATGCTTATTTAGAACCAGAGGCAGCTATAGCTTTACCAGAACCAGGTGATGCCGTAACCATTTATGCTAAGACACAATGTCCATTCGATACACGTAAAGCTGTTGCACAAGTACTTGGTTTACCATTTAACAAGGTCCGTGTAATAGCCCCAGCTCTAGGCGGTGGTTTCGGTGGTGCTGAAGATGTTGGTAATGAAGTCGCTGCTAAAGCTGCATTAGCTGCTCTTATTACTAAGAGACCTGCTGTTGTATTATTTACACGTGAAGAATCTTTTATTGGTCATAGCAAGAGACATTCTATGATCGCTAGATATAAGCATGCTGCTAGCCGCGATGGTAGATTATTGGGTATTGAGGCAGAGATCATACTTGATACAGGTGCATATGCTAGTTTAGGCCCCTTCGTTGGTTGGAGAGCAATTGTACATAGTACTGGTCCCTATCGAGTTGAGAATGCATGGATCGATCTAGCTGTTGTGTATACTAATAAAGTCTATGCTGGAGCTTTCCGTGGGTTCGGTAATCCACAAGTGACATTCGCCGTTGAGAGACAAATGGACCTATTAGCTGAAGAACTTGGAATGGATCCTGTCGAGTTTAGATTAAAGAATATATTGAGAAACGGTGATCGAACAGTTCACGGTCAATTACTTGATCACGGTGTTGGTCTCGAAGAAGCTATTAAGAAAGCGGTTGAAGCTAGTGGTTGGTTTGAGAAGAGGAGAAGATATAATTTAGAGAAAGATGTTTATAGGAGAGGTATTGGTATAGCTGTCTTCTACCATGGCAATAGTATTGGTGCTGAAGGAGCCGATTACTCCTCTGCATCTATCATTATACAACGTGATGGAAGCATCATATTGAGATCGGGTGTCACCGATATGGGTCAAGGATCGATCCAGAGCTTAATTAATATTTTAGCTGAAACATTAGGCGTACCACCAAGCTATATCAGGGTAGAACCAGCCGATACATCAACCGTACCCGACTCAGGTCCAACTGTTGCTTCACGTGTAACTGTTATGACTGGTAACGCTGTATTAGTTGCTGCTTATAAGTTGAGGAATAGACTTAATAAGTTAGCGGCTGAGATGCTTGGATGTGAGCCAGAGGATATCGTCATTGAGGCACCAAATGTTTATTGTAGAGATGACCCAGAGAACAGTATTACTTGGCAAGAACTAGTTGAACAGAGCTTCTGGAAGGGTATACCATTACAGGAGTTTGGTTATTATCGTGCACCACCAGCTGAATGGGATGAAGAGACTGGGCGTGGATCACCATATTTCACCTATACATTTGGAGCCATTGTTAGTGAGGTAGAAGTTGATCTAGAGACTGGCGTTACAAGAGTATTAGAAGCTGTAACAGTATATGATATCGGTAGAGTAGTTAATCTTATTGGGGCAGAGCTACACGCTATAGGTGGATATATACAGGGTATGGGATATGCGTTAATGGAGGATCTATACTATGACGATCAAGGTAGAGTCTACAATACCAATCTATCAACATACCATATACCAACAGCTAAAGATATACCAAAAGAAATCAAAGCATATTTTGTCGAAGCAGGATATTATCATGGACCATACGGTGCTAAGGGTTTAGGTGAACCATCAATAGTGGGTATCGCACCATCAATAGCTAATGCTATAGCACATGCGCTTGGAGGAAAAGTTAATAGAGATATTAATAAGATCCCGTTAACACCAGATACATTATATATGATCATAAAGAAACACAATCTAATCAAATAGTCTCTTTATTTTCAACTTAAATAAATTAAACGTCCATGATCAGGTACAATATATTCGCCATCCCTCCTATGCTCGATAAACCCTTCAACATAATATCTCCCTACCGGAAGCTCCGAATATATCTCACGGTAACTTTCAAGATAAAGTACTCGATCATACCATCTAATCAAGTATTTCGAGGGAATAACATATTTAAATATAGGTTTAAGAACATGTATTTCTCCAATAAAAAATTCTCTCTTATAAACAGGATCCACACAGCCATGAACCCCCCTACTAAACCTATTAAACCTTAGATTTACATGGACATTATTAAATAGAAAGTGAAGAATAGTGTCTTTCTTAATATACATATAAGTATATAGATCTGTGTCTTTAACATGTTTAGATAAATATTCATAATATAGCTGATCATATCTAATTCTCTCAAATACTCTCTCACGTAATAGCTTCTCTATATTCGATATATACTCTTCACTAAATCCATAAACCACTATATCGAGATCTCTTCTTCTACCTAATAGTGTAGAACCAGAAACCACACAATCCTCACGATCAATACCTATCATATCAACAATAGTATCAACAATGTATTCTATAAAATTGTCTAATCCCGGCTTATACAACATAATTTCATCAAGTTTTATAACAGGAACCTCTATCTTTAAACAATCCCAGTAATACAATTGATCAACAACTTGGAGTACTGATGTTACATGTGAAGAATTAATCAGATTGTATCTTGGAAAAGCAATAATCTTATCCGGTGGATGCTGATATCCCTTAATAAACCATAAATAACCCTTATAAACTACTGGTTCACCATCTATACAACGAATGTTTCCCAACATAGCTCTATATACTCTCCATATAGAAAATAATCGGCTTAACCCTCCTTCTTAAACAATTTATCTAAAACTTTCTTTAAAGCTTCTATAACGTATCCTTCTTCAAACGGAGGCTCCTCTATAACTTCACTATTAATTATGAGTCTAGGATATTCTTCATCTCCATCTTCCATTGAAACATTCAAAACTATACCATATTCCCTTTCCAATATATCCCTATATTCTAGTATCCACTGATAAATAGACCATCTCTCATAGCTGGATCTACCCTTAACTCTAACATTTACCCTCTTAACCATGATAAATACCTACTCTCACTTCTTCCCATAACTCTTTCCTTGAGGGTCTTATATGGTTCAACGTTACATCCCAATATGTTGTGGATAATATCGATCTTCTCCTTTAGTTTATTAATTACGGTTAGAGCGTATGTATCGATTACCTCTATATATTCATCTAAGTCTAGGTCCATATCGATCTCGACTCTACTACATGTTTCTATAAATAAATCTAGTTCGAGCATATAAACAAGTAGATCATACATGTTACTTCTAACAATGAGCTCGTGATCTAATAAAGAATCAATGGTCCTCAATATAGCTTCTCTAACATCATCTCTACTAACACTAATTAATCCATCAAGAATCCTAAAGTATCCACGCAGATTTTCTCTAGCAAAACTACCTGTAAGCTCTAAATGTCTCATAAAAACCTTTATTATCTCGACATCCCTAACTTTAGGCAACATACTATTTATAGAGCTTAATCCTCTAATAATAGCCCTAATACTCTCTAAAACCCCCTTAACAACTCTTATGTAAGAATTTAAAATAAGAGATGAATACTCTTCATTAAAAGTAGATGAGATCTTTACAAAGATGACTTCTATATTCTCTAATCCATACTTCTCATATAGGATCTCATATATTTTCTTATCAATACCTAGACCAGAGTATATCATTAGATCCCTATATAGAATAGTATTAATAACTAAAGGATTAAACTCATATAAAGTCGTTTTGGATCTAATGGGTTCTATTAATTCTTTATGAAAATAAGTATTGTAGAAAAATGATATGTAACCAATAACTAGTGGATTATATAAACTAATTAATGGATGAGTCTCAATTAAACTACTAATAATTCTTTTAATATCGACTCTCTCTCCAATCATAGATTCGTCTATTAATGAGAGAATAGCAAAAGATTTTAACAATGGAGTCCCAACTCTATTAATTAATAAAGAGTATTTCTTAAGAACATTAGATAGTTCACTAGGTTCTTTAAATATGAGAGAAAGTATCCTCTCACATACAATATCATGGCTAAACGTTTCATCTAATACCTTCTTAATAACATCAAATCTACCCCTATAACTATTATATAATGTATAAAGAAATTTATCTAAATCTTCTACTTCGAAATAGCCAGATAAAATTCTATTTCTGTGACTAATCATATCACTCAATTTAATGATCCTCATAAAATATTTTATCAGCTAAATACTTAACTACACCTATTATTTCCATTATGGATACATAGTTGTCTAATCAACTCATACAATTCGTCATTATATAGAGTTCTAAAAATATTTGTCTTACCAGTTATTGGACATAGGTATCTTATCTCTAAAACATCCTTATCCTCTATAGTTTTCCTCGTAACTTTAAATATGTGGGTAAACGGGATAAACCATACAAATCCCCTCATAACTAGTTTTCTCAACTTACTACGAGGTAATGTTCTAATCATGTACTCTACACTAGGAGGAACTCTAATCTTCTCCAAGATAGGCTCTATACTTCTTAACGTATCCCCCGTTCTAAACTCTTTAACTTTATCAAAAAACTCTTCCCTTAACAGCTTAATGAGTTCTTCATCATCACTTATCTCTAGCAATGTATATAGACTGCTCTTATAGTCTATCTTCTGTCTTTTTGGAGAAGTAACATATGTTAATAGATCATTTATGATCGATGAATTATATATAGATGCGAAGATGTATTTATCATGAATAAAAATTATTCTCCTATAAATCTTTATCAACATCTATATACACCATATTACTAGTTTTATAGCATTAGGCTAGATTATTTTTTAGGTAACTCAATAAATAGCTGGGTAGAATTTAGACTACCAACTTCTGGAGCATAAAGTATTGTTACATTTAACTTAGACCCACGAATCTTTGGTAGAGCAAAAGATATTTCTTTAACTTGTGTATGTGCTTCAACCTCTATGTATTTCCTTAAAACACACTTACCATTAACATAGATCTCCGTAACATATAGACTAGCATCACCCGGATTCGAAACATTTATCCTTAAAATCTTTGTATTACCAACGGTTGTAAAATCATATGATACAATTATTAGAGTTGGTGGAATACGACCAGCACCAATTATTACCGTTGGTGGTCCGATAACGATACTGAGTATTAATAGAGTTGTTAACATACCAAGTACCGCTGGTATTACAACCATACTGACATAGATCCACCGCAACGCTAAAACCTTACTATATTAATTATCATAGTATTGTTTTTAAACTATACAAACAATCTAATACGAATATAGTATTACTTAGAATAATAAACTTTTACAAATATAATTACCTATATACTTATCTATAATTATCCTTAGATGCACCATTATAGGTGTACAGTTATTGGAAGAAATAATTATTAGGTCATTAACATTTTTCCTCGATAGAAAATGTAGTTCCATAGAATATATTGAGGAATGCTATGGGAAAATATCTAGGGAGCTAAATATTTTGAAGACAACAATTGAACGCCTCGGATATAAAGTATTTACTACAAGAATAGTATTAGCTGAGAACCCTCTCAAAGACTTGAAAATCATGTTAGATAGGATCAATCCAAATGAACACTTAGTTTCATTAGGTGTAGTTAAGATATGGGAGATTAGTTGGGAGGATGTATTTGAAATAGTAGATAATGGTTTCTATATAATGGTTTATGGAGTATTCGAAAAACCACTTAAATATTCATCGAAGATTTCACAGATCATTCACAAAATAACCGACAATAATCCAGCGAATGGTTCTAGATTAGCAGTTAGTTTTCATAGAGAATACATTGAAACACCCTATTTCCCCGATACAGTTAGTTCTGGTGTATCTGGGATAGGGATATCATTCCTTTATCCAAGCTTAATTAAGAAATATTATATAGAGAACAACACGTTTAGAGGATTAACTGATTATATTAAAGATCATGTTTATAGAATTAAAAGAATAGTAAATGAGTTTTATGGAGAGAATATTAGGTTCTTTATAGACTATAGTGTTTCTCCATGGATGGAAAATAGTGTAGTGGATCTAATTGAAGCCCTTGGTTATCAATTATTGAAGCCTGGATTCAATTATGGGATTTATATTCTTAACGATCTAATAAGAGAGCTTGTTGAGAAAATAGGTTTTGCTAATGGTTTTAATGAGGTAATGTTACCTTATGCTGAGGACTCTAAATTAATTGAAGCGGGTGGTAATAAGGCTATACACGCACATCATCTACTCTTATATAGTATGTCATGTGTAGCTGGACCGGATATGTTGGTTGTACCAGTATCTACTGAGAAACTAACTAGATATATACTAGACACGTACAGTGTATGGGTGAACAAGAAAAAACCATTAGCTTTAAGAATTATCCCAGTAACGGGTAACCCGGGT